>DATDAJ010000411.1:0-4766 GCA_036525475.1 Candidatus Udaeobacter sp. | reverse complement strand
CTGCTGCTGCTGGTCTTGCAATGGTGGGTGACATTTAAATGGAACACCGAGGTCATTTGGAGCTTTGACAGGTTTCTCGTGCTGATCGTTTGGACCATCACGCTTTACATGCTCACCGTTTTTCTTTATCCGCCCGACCTATCGGAAGCGGAGGAACACCAGCGCTGGTTCCAACGAAACCGTGTGGGCTACTATTCCGCGTTTATCGCGATGTGCGTGCTTGATATCGCGCAAACCGCGATCCACGGCGATCTACTTCATCCAATTTGGTACGTACCCTTTGTAGGTCACTACGCCGTTCTCGCAGCCATCGGTCTCTTTGCGCATCGACGGGGCTACGATCGTTTCTTTGCGTGGTATCAACTGATCACGCTGCTAATCTGGGCGCTGCTGGTAAGGAGATATCTCGTTCCAGACACGATGGCCGCGTAAAAATGCCTGGTGGCCTCAACTCTTGATTGCTACCCACTCGTTCCGCACACGGGAATCGGAGACAGCTTGCACGACGCGCATGTAGCGAAGGCCGTCTTCGAAATTTGGATGGGGAAGCACGCGCCCTTTTGACTTCACCGCGGCAAGAAAATCTTCTTCCACGCGCCATTCGCCTTCTAATTCCGTGGGAACATCCACGACGTGCAATGCACGATCGCCCACCTTTCCCGTCTGCATGACGTCGGCCGTGAAATCATAGGTCAGGGTCCCGTTGCTGCCGTAAATTTCCAGCCGATCACCTTCCGCCAGCGCATTAATTCCGCTGAACTCAAGCACGCCTTCCGCGCCACTTTCAAAACTGCATAGCACGGTGAGCAAATCGGGAACAATCACGTTGTAGGCTTCGCGAAGTGGCTGAACGATTTTCCCGCGCGCGAACACACCAGTGATGTCGCCAAGCCAGCGCTGCAAAACTTCAATGTAAATCCCCAAAGTGAGCGTATTGAGTCCACTGATCTCGATTTTTTGGCGCCAATGTGCCGGCGAGTCGGGATCCAGGTAATTTCCGTGGAAACTTTGCAAGCGCACGTGATGCGGCTGGCCGATGTAACTTTCGGCGAGAATTTTTTTGACCATTAAATCGCCGCGGAGTCCGAAAGGTGGCGGACAGAGCATCGTCACCAACTCTGGATATCGCTTGGAAATGGCGAGCATTTCCTCGGCCTCGGCGAGATCCATCGACATGCGAGCCTGACAAAAAACATGTTTGCCTGCCTCAAGCGCGGAGATTGTGACTGCCGAATGCATGTACGGCGTTGTGCCAATCCAGACGATGTCGATGTCCGGCGTTGCAACCAACTCCGCCCAATCGCGCATTGGCAGTGCCGCCAGAGAATTCTCGCGGCAGAAGCGTTCCGAACTTTCGTATGTGGAGTTTGAGACGGCGACAATTTCCACGTCGGCGTTTTTTTTGAGGCCCGGCAAATGACGGGTGCGCACGATGTTGCCGGCTCCTACGATTCCGATCCGCAATTTGTGATTATTTTTGTCCATTAGTTCTGAGCAATAATCGCTACTGCAAAAGCGATTGGTTATGATCGAGCTACGTTTGACCGCTGCGAGCAATTGCGCGTTCAACATCCAAGGAGTGACGGCTGACCAAGCCGTCGTTCCTTGATCATTGCCGACGCATGATCCGCTTGACCTCCAAGCTCAAAGACGCCAGATTACGCGGCTTTTTTCGCGACATGAAAGTTTGTCACATTACAGGATCAAGAGCGGTGCGAGGCAGCGTGATTCACCGGCGCGGTTTGGCCAAGAAGAAAGGCGGTGTAGGCCGGCACATCACGAAGATGGTGCCGCGCATTTTCGCGCCAAATTTGCGACGCCAGCGTATTTGGGTGCCGGAGCTGAAGAAGTTTGTGCGTGTTCGCGTCACGGCGCGCGGTCTCAAGACAATAAACAAGCAGGGCGCTTACAAGGCGCTGAAGAAAGCCGGCGCTATCTGAAATTTTAGGGCGTCTGTGTCAGACGCCGAGGGGATCTCCTAAGGCTCTCGCCAGGTAAGCTGTAGCGGCCACTGCGTTGTAGTGACGGTTACGTCAACTGCCAACGCGCTTGGCACAAGCGCCTCTACAGTTTTTTGGCCCTGCTTCGATTTTATCCGTGGCCGATCAAGTGAGCCGTCGTTGAACTCGATCAGGTAACCTTCGTTGATCAGCCAACGCAAATCGGATGCGAGCGCAAGTCGGCGAGGCTCGCCGTCCTCCTTGGCGCCGTTGCCAGTCAATGTTTCGAAAAGCTGCTTCCTGTTAATTCCCGCAGTCGCCGACACTGCTTCGAGTATCGCGTTCACCAAGGGAGACACGCCGGCGTGCTCATGAACAAACGCGCGGACCCGAATGGATGAAACAAACAACATGCCACGCCTATGACGAAAAACGTGCAGGCCGTTTTGCCGGAATCGGCTCGCCAGCTCTTGCATCACATTTGAAGGAGAGCGCGTTTCGCGCACCCAGGCCTCTTCTATCGCCCCGTTCAGTATTCGGTCCGGCAAACTCCGGCTTGACGTGCCGCCGAGAGTTACGTCGTCCACGTTACGAATGAGTCCCGGTAAATAGTGCGAACGAAAGTGTCGTTCCACTTCCGCAGCAGACGAAAACGTCAGAGGCGTTTGCTCGCGCACGGTTGTGTAAGTCGTGATTTTTCTCGCTTCCTCTTTCCAGCGCTCGACCATGGCGGGATCGCTGACGATCTCAATTTGCCGCTGATAATCGGCAAAGCTGAATCGCCGGCTGAAACGTTGCTCGTATAAGCTACGCAGTTGCGGTTGGTATGCATGGTGATTGGTCGGGCCCAGAAGCGTTCCGCTCAATCGACACCTGGCAACATTCGAGAAATTTCCTTTTATCGGATCGGTTTCCACAACATTGACCTGGTAAAAGTCGCGCTGGGCGAACCGGAATGCGTTTCGCTCGAGGAATTCCCGCTCCACGGAGACTTCGCCGCCCTCGCCTAGTTGAAAAAGCGGCGATTCCGCCTTTGCCGTGAGACGAACTTCATATCGCCCAGCTTTTTCCAGGAACAAGCGGGCTAGAACAAAGAGCGAATAGGCAACCGAGCCGGAGTTGATCTGAGCAACCACATTTTCGAATACGTTCTGACGCGGGAGGAAATGAATCGTCCCCTCGAACGGCTTTGGCGTGGGCTGCGGAAGCCGATCCGGCGAACGACGATTTCTGCCTCGATCGGAATCGCGACGCCTGGTGCCTTCTGCCTTCGGCGTTCTGCCGCGGTGGCGCCCCTCCGGCTTGGACGGCGGGTGTCGAGTTTGTCCCCGCCGTTCGCGGGAGCGAAATGCTCCATCCTTGTGTCTGGCGCCCCGGTCTCGGCTGCGCAGTTCAGTAGGCGCCTCCTCTGCCGTGTAATGGTCGTAATGATTCGTGGCACCGGGTTCTTTCACCCATGCCGGCAAAAACTTCAGATCAAGAAGATCGGCGGGCTCGACGGACAGAGCGCTCATCACGTTCATCTACTCGAACAGCAAACGGAAGCAAACGCCAAGCCGAGTCTCGTCTCTACCACTCCCCGAAAATGATTGACATCCTATTTAATTCATTTACTTGCGATGCTGTGCCCGGATTGTCCGGCAACTGTCGGACTTACCCTCGCGCGACTAATACCAACCGAACAAATTTTATGGCGGAAAAATCGATCGAAGAGAAGGTCAAGGACATCATCGTCGAGCAGCTCGGAGTGAACCCGGAACAGGTCACGCCACAAGCATCTTTTATTGAGGATTTAGGGGCAGACTCACTGGACATCGTCGAACTGGTAATGGCTTTTGAAGAAGAATTTGGGGTAGAAGTGCCGGACGAAGACGCAGAAAAATTGCAAACCGTCGGCGACGTCATCAAATACATCGAAGAGAAATCGTCCAAGCAGCAGTAGCGTCGCTTTCGAAACTTCGGGCGTCCAACGCCCGCACGCCTCTACAAGCGGCTGGTTGCGAAGCCCTATGACACGTTCACACTAGGACGTGGACATAACGCTCCTGCAGCGGCCGCTGTTTTACGTCGGCGGTCACTACATAACGCTCCTTGGACTGATCGCCTTCGTCGGGTTTTTCGGCGCCGGAGTGATCATTGCCCGGTTTTTGCAGAGCCAGATCGTTCGGCGTTTTTTCAGCCGGTTCAAGATCGACACAAACTTCATCGCGATCGTCACCACGATCTTGAGTCTGGCGGCCATTGTCTTTTTCACAGTCACGGCCGTGAATGCTGCGGGAATTCCGCTGGCCTGGAGCGCTCCTCTACCGGCAATCAACCTGAGCCTCGTTCAAATTTTCCTCCTGATCGCGGTGTTGGTGGCGGTGTTTTGGTTTTCCTCCGGGACAAAACGTTTTCTTTTCAACCGGCTGCTTGCGCCAAGCGGGCTCGACCGGTCCTTGCAGTACGCCATTGCCCAAGTCGTCAGCAACATCGTGTTGGTGGTTGGCATTTTCTTTGTTCTGGAGAACGCTGGCATCCATCTCGCCGCACTTGCGGTTTTTGCTGGTGCGGTTGGGGTCGGCGTCGGATTTGGTCTGCAAAACATCACCAGTAATTTCATCAGCGGTCTAGTAATACTGGCAGAGCGGCCAATCACGATTGGAGATCGGGTTGAAGTGGCGGGGATCGTCGGTCAGGTGGAGCACATTCGCGCGCGCAGCACGGTCATTCGGACTAACGACAACATCATGATGATTGTGCCGAACTCGAAATTCATCGATTCACCCGTTACCAACTGGACGTATGGCGACCCGCGGGTGCGCTTTCGTATTCCGGTGGGGGTAG
>DATDAJ010000410.1:0-2182 GCA_036525475.1 Candidatus Udaeobacter sp. | reverse complement strand
CGCTGAGCGTCTAATCTTGCGCGTTGAGTACAACGCCCGCCACACGCCCGGTCATCGCTTGTTATTGCGCGACGTTTCTCAAGCCGGAGATGCTGCATATCTACCGGCAAATCACTGGTCTGAAACGATGCGCTCCGGTGGTGATTGCGCAGAAACGCGAAAACGCCACGCGCTTTCCGTTTGAGCCTGTTCACATCGTTTCCAAGCCGCGAACGCATGTCCTCCGGCGGTTTTGGTTTCGACAATTGCGCGATAAGCCGTGGCAAATATCGGACTCGGAACTGGGCGAGTTGCTCAGCGTTCTAAGTGAAACGCGCGCGCGTCTCTTGCACATTTACTTTGGCCACATCGCTGTGCATCTCCTGCCGCTCATTCGGGCGTGGAAATGTCCTTCAATTGTTTCCTTTCATGGCGCTGACGTCATGGTCGACATGAACAAACCGGCTTATCGAGAAGCGACTTTGCAGATGTTGGATGCAGTAACGCTGGTTCTGGTTAGGTCGGAATCGCTGCGGCGCGCTGTGGTCGATCTCGGGTGCGAACCGAAGAAGATTGAGATCCAGCGCACCGGAATTCCGCTGGAGGAATTCCCCTTTCGCGACCGCGCTGTTCCGAAAAACGGGGAATGGCAGTTCGTGCAGGCGGGCCGATTAATCGAGAAGAAAGGTTTGCCGGTAACCCTTCGCGCTGTCTCAACCTTTTTGAAGCAACACCCAAACGCCACATTAACGATCGCCGGCGAAGGACCTTTACTTCCTGAACTCCAGAAATTTGCCTGCGAATTAAATATCGCTGACCGCGTCTCGTTCACCGGTTTCGTTTCACAAGAGCAATTGCGCGAGATCTATTATCGCTCGCACATCTTTCTGCACCCGAGCCAGACTGGTCGCGACGGAAATCAAGAAGGCATTCCAAATTCGATGCTCGAAGCAATGGCCACGGGTCTGCCGGTGTTTGCCACCGAGCACGGCGGCATTCCCGAGGCAATCGAGAACGGCGTGAGCGGCGTACTCGTGCCAGAGGGCGATGAGGAAGCGTTAGCGCGAGCGCTGCTCAATGCAGCACAAGATCCCGGTTTACTTTCGGGCATTGGGCATGCGGGGGCCGAGGCAGTGAGACAGAATTTTGATTCGGCTGCCCAAGTGCAGCGACTTGAAGACATTTATCTTCGAATGGTAGGTAGGGAAGATTGACCTCAATCGCCCTAGGCGGTTCAGGTGAACCGCCCCTACCTTAGTTCTAGCTTTCGGGGTTCCGCCGCCTTTACTGGCGATGCCACGGCTGCGTGACGTTTTGAATCCGGGGCTTGCAGACGTCATTCACCAACGCGAACGCCAAAGTGTTTGCGTCTGGCCGGCTGAACTTATACACGCCAGGGCCTTTGCAATTTTTGGGAACTTTCCCTGACTGGCGAGTCTCCTGAACTGTGATGGTATCGCCGGAAACCGTATAGGTTCCCCAGATCTGTGCCTTTGGCTTTGTAGCTGCAACGTGAAACGTTCCATCGGGATTGATGGTCCAGACCGTGCCCAGTGAGTTTGTCCATTGCCCGGCGAGCGCGGCCGGGCCGGAGCTCGGGACAGTTTCGCATCCAGCGATCATTGCTACTAAGAGCACTGCAAAAAGAATTCGAAGAGTGTGTTGTCGCTTCATGCCTGCCATCGTGCCTGACGACCATCGAAACCGTCAAGCTTGGAGCGCTTGAACCAATGCATTGCTAATAACTTCGTCACTGAAGTAGAAGAGGCTCGTGGATCAACCGCTGACGCAGCCTGCGACACCAAGGCCAAACTGGTGGAAGCGAAACTGGAAATGGTTCGTGCCGCTGGGCTGTTTCACTGTGGTGCTGCTGTTTCTGGCGTTCGTTGGATCAATACTCGTGATCGTCTTCAGCGCGATGAAATCGACCGATGTTTACAAGGAGGCATTGGCCCGCGCCAAGGCTGATCCTGCAGTAATTGAAGCTCTCGGTTCGCCGATCAAGGACGGATTTCTCCTCTCGGGAAACACAAACGTAAACGGCGCGTCTGGTGAATCCAACCTGGCGATTCCCATCTCCGGTCCCAGGGAAAAGGGACAATTTACGTGTCCGCAACCAAATCACTCGGGCGTTGGAATTATTCCGGCCTCGTCGTTGAAGTCGGACACACGCATGAACGCATCGATCTTCTTCAAAAGTCGG
>DATDAJ010000409.1:0-3470 GCA_036525475.1 Candidatus Udaeobacter sp. | reverse complement strand
TTTGTCTCGTAATCCGCGTAGGCGTTGAGCGATGGATTTTGCATCGGAGACTTCGGGCCGGATCAGCCACAGCGCGTAAACAAACGGAAGCCCGGTCAGTTTCTTCCATTGCTCACCAAGATCCCAGAATCGAAATTGACCGGCGTGGTTTTGCCGGAACCTAATCGCTTGATCGCCGATGATGAGGCGCGCGCGCGGTAATTCTGCGCTTCCCGGAACACCGCCGGTCAAACGAGCGGTCAATCCAAGCTCTCCGAGAAGACAACGCAAGAGATTCACCGCAGTTTCCGATGCCGGATCGAGTTCAATCTCCTCAATTTCCGAAATCGCGCCACGGTGCGCGACTACTACACTGTAAACCGGGCCGTCGGATGAAATGGAAACGTCGTCAACGATTCGATAGATCGGGTTGCGCAGAAACTCGAAGCTGGAAACAAGCGCGACGTCGAGCTGCCCTTTCGTCAGTCGCTGACACAAGGCGGACGGATGGTCGAATTCAACGTTGCCCGGCCACCCGCGGATGAGCGGACGAGCGTTTAAATACTTAACGCAACCGACGCGCAGAGAGTTCAATTTAGGAGGTGATCAAAAATCGCGGTCATCCTGAGCGGAGCAAAGCGAAGTCGAAGGATCCCGCAAACGTACCTGTGGGTTTCCCAACGGGGTTCCTCGATTTCGGTCGGAATGACAGCAAGTGCTACGCGCACGCAAGCTCGGCGGACGCTGGCGCCGCGTGCGTCTCATCCGACCGGTGCGAGATATGCCGGTAATGACTGTCGCGCTGGACAGGCTCACGGCCTGCTTCTCGGATAGCGTGTTCAAGCGCTGCGATGGTTTGCTGTTGCGGCGTGGTGGCGCCGGCCATGTGGAAAATTTTTTCCTCCAGAATTGTTCCATGAAGATCGTCCACGCCGTAGCTCAACGAGACCTGCGCTAGAGGCAATCCGAGGCTGACCCAATACGCCGTCAGGTGATCGATGTTGTCGAGGTAAATACGGCTCACCGCGAGATTGCGTAGTTGTTCGAATGCGGAGGCGCGCTTGATGTCGGCAAGGATGCTGTGGGATTGCGTCGGCTCGAACGCAAAAGGAACAAACCCGGTGAACCCGCCGGTCTCATCCTGCAGTTGCCGCAGTTGGCACAGGTGATCAGCCCGTTGAGCAAGCGTTTCGATGTGTCCGTAAAGCATCGTGCATGTGCTGCGGCCGCCCATCGAATGCCAGGTGCGATGCACGTCGAGCCATTCGGCCGCGGTTTCCTTTCCGCGGCAGATTTGGTCGCGCACAATCGGATCGAAGATCTCGGCGCCACCCCCGGTGATCGAACCAAGCCCGGCTTCACGCAGAATTTCCAGCGTATCTCGAATCGGCATCTTAAAGACTCGCTGGGACAAATGGCGGACTTCGATGGCGGTAAATGCCTTTATATGCAGCTGCGGATCAAGCGCCCGTAGTCTTTTCAAGAGTTCGAGATACCAGTCTTTTTTCAAGGTGGGATGCAATCCGCCGACCATGTGCACCTCGGTGACCCCGAGGGGGAGCGCATCCGTCACGGCCTGAACGATTTCTTCAATTGCGTATTCGAATGCATGGGCGTCGCGTTTCTTGGCGGCAAACGCGCAGAACTGGCAGGATAAGATGCAGATGTTTGAGTAGTTGATGTACCGATTGTGGATATAGGTCGCGTAATTGCCGTTCTTTCGCTCTCGCACCACGTTGGCGATGATTCCCAGGGCGTTAAGATCATTTGTTCCATAAAGCGTCAGAGCATCGCCTTCAGAAATCCGCTGCTGCGCCTCGACCTTCTCCGCGATCGGTCGGAGTTCTTTCGGAATGAGCTGATAGTTCATCGGCAGACGCTGGTTAATCGCGCGTGAAGCATGCACAGAGGGCTAGCGGGTTGCAACAAAAACGATGGCCACGAGGATTGTGGATGGCCGAGCTTCATTTTTCTGGCAAGTTTCGCCGTGTGCCAACGTCTAAATCACGATGTCTCAGAACGATCGAGGAAACCAGGGCAGATCGGAAGAAGATGCTGATGACGTGCGGCTGATGCAGTTGGTCGGCCAGGGCAATACTCAGGCATTTGAACAGCTCATCGAGAAGCATCAGACTTTAGTGGCGGGCACGGTCGCCCACATGCTCGGCAGCAGTTCTGACGTGGAAGACATCGCGCAGCAGGTCTTTATCCGGGTTTGGAAAAGTGCGCGTCGATATGTTCCGCGCGCCAAGTTTACGACCTGGCTTTTGAAAATTACACGCAACCTGGTGTTTAATGAGATGCGCCGCACCAAGCGTCGGCCTCATGTTCCGCTGCAATCGGAGTCAGGCGCAGAGGATCCGCCTTTGAAGGATGAAACGAACCTCGCGCCGGACGCATCCCTTTTGGAATCGGAACTGCAGCAGGCGATCGAGGAAGCGATTCAGCGGCTCCCGGACACCCAGCGGATGGCGCTCGTACTGCGCAGATATCAACAACTCAGCTACGAACAAATCGCCGAGGTGCTCGATCTCTCGGTGCCGGCGGTAAAAAGCGTACTTTTTCGCGCGCGGACTGAGCTCCGTTCCCGCCTCAGCAAATACCTCGATTAAGCCGCAAATCCAATCTCACCGCGGTTCCTCATCCTCAAGGACTCGACCTCGAACGCGGCGTGTCTCGGTGTGATGGGTCAACACATGTACGCGTCCGTCGCTCCCGCGGAAAAATGCGCTCAAAACCCAGCTGACGAAGCTGATCACGATCGCGCCCCAGAATGCGCTCCAGAAACTGTCTACATGAAATCCGGCAACGACACTGGGTACTAGAAGCAGCAAGAGTCCGTTCAAAACCAGGATGAACAAGCCCAGCGTGAGAAGAATGACCGGCGCGCTGAGGATCAACAGAAACGGCCGCACAAAAGCGTTGAGAATACCCAGTAAAAGTGACGCTCCAATGAGCGCAGCGATTGTGTCGTAACGAATCCCATGAATGATGGACGAGGCCACCATCACTGCAACCGTCGTCGCAGCCCAGCGGAAAACGAATTGCTTCATACTACTATGGATTTTTCATGTGGCCGCGTGTCACCTAACATAGGCATCTTGCCTGTCTCGTCGAACGGGCATCCTGGCTGGTCGGGGAATGAGCAGGCTGGGAAGCCTGCACGACCCGTCAGGCTCGCCACGGCGAGTCCGTCTTATGGCGGACTGGAAGCCTAAATTACTGTAGGCGATGTCTGACGAAGGGCGAGAAAGCACTTGCGAACGAGCCGATGAACGATAAACGAGTTGAAATCATTTAACCACTGAACACCTGTGCCAAAAAAAACGAAAACTGCCGAAAATATAAATCGACCCTCGCCAGACTCAGACGCGCCGGCTGCAACAAAAAAGGCTGGCAAACGCCAAACGCCACGACATGCAACCACGGCGAAAAAGCCGAGCAAGCCGAGCGGGAAAAAGGGCGCGAGTGAGCAAACTTCACACATTTCA
>DATDAJ010000408.1:0-5620 GCA_036525475.1 Candidatus Udaeobacter sp. | reverse complement strand
TGCCGTTTTTCCAATACAACTTTAACACCACGAGCGCGCGACCTTTCACTTGCGCTTCGCCGTAAAGTCTGTCGATCTCCTCGCGGTGGAGCAACAATTTGCGTATGCGTTTTGCGGTTGGAATTTCGTGGCTGGCACGCTCGTAGGGCTGAATGTCGGCATTGTAAAGGAATGCTTCGCCGTTCTCGATTCGAGCGAATGCGTCACTGACATTGGCCTTGCCCGCGCGGATCGATTTAACCTCGCTGCCCTTCAATTCGATGCCCGCTTCGTAGCGGTCAACGATGTGATAATCCCGCAATGCTTTGCGGTTGATGATGGAATCGGCTGCCATATTGCCAACGATCCCGGATTCTCGCCACCGGTCTCCATTGTAGGGCGTCTGTGTCAGACGCCAGAACCTATTTGGAAGCGGCGTCCGGAACTCTCACGCGCCGTCCGTGGTCCCTTCGAGCGACTCGTATGTCAGTTTGCCGGCGATGATTTCCTTCAGCGCAATATCCGTTAACGACATTCGCGGTGTCGTCTCTACCAGCGGCCGATGTCCTAAGCCAAGCTGACGCACACGCTTGGAGACAACATTAATCAGAGTTTGCTGATTGGGGATCACTTGTGCTGCTTCCTGAAGAAGTTGAGTCGTCATATGGCGCAAGAAATGAACGCGGCGGACCGCTTCGGTCGGGAATTGAAGGATAGTCGACACGCTGCTTGTAAGCGCGGAGGGAATAAGCTGCGGTGCGAGCATGGTAAAATGAGTGTTGACTTTCCAAATGAAGCGGCTCGTTGTCAACGCTTTTCGTCCGGACGAGCACAAAGTAATTTGAGCCACGCGGCGGAAGTCCCTGCCACCACGCGGTAACTGAAGTCACTCACGCCGCCACTTGTCCTTGCGATTTAAATCAAAATGCGCGAAGTAAGGACCCGCGTCCGCGGACAAATCAGTCATTTCGGGCTGTAGCGAAGCTTGGTATCGCGCCTGGTTCGGGACCAGGAGGCCGTGGGTTCAAATCCCACCAGCCCGATAGCTGCCGTCTTGTTGTAGTGTGCGCTGTCCTCAGCGCATTGGGCCGCTTGCAGCGAGCCTTCATTTACTCCGCTGGGACAGCGCACGCTACAGCGCTCGGCCTCAATCCTTGTGTCAACCACGGGAATTCCAAAAAAACAGGCGTTTGGCACAAACGCCTCTACACTGTAATTGTCGGAACACGCCTTTTGCCATGCATTCTTCTGTCACGATCGTAGGCGTACTCATTGGCGTGGTGATTTTGTTCTTTGGGCGAAAGCTGTTTTGGCTGTGTGTTGCCGCAGTCGGATTCGCTGTCGGAGTGGAGATTGCGCCGTTGCTGGTTAACGAGGCTTCGTCGCTGCTGGCGTTATTAATTGCTCTACTCTTCGGGGTCCTTGGAGCGTTGCTCGCACTATTCATTCAGAAAGTTGCGATTGCAGTGCTCGGTTTCTTAGCAGGCGGAAAGCTCGCCACGGCGATCGCCGCTGCGTTCTTTGTGCAGTATGCGCAATACTCGACCATCATCTTCATTATCGGCGGCATTATTGGGGCAATTCTGCTGCTGGCGCTATTTGGGTGGGCACTGATCGTTGTCTCCTCGTTTATCGGCGCGTACTTGATTGAAAGCGCCATTGTGCTGCCGCCCACCGGTTCGACACTCGTGTTCATCGGCCTCGCGATCGTAGGCATATTCGTGCAGGCAGCATCGTTCCGCCGAAGTGCGATATAGAGCACGCGTGTTGCTGCTGACAAATCGCCGCGCAACTTTAACAATCGGTTTATGAACTCGCCAAAAACTGGATTGCGCATTGCCAGCGTTTTCTTTGGCATTTTTGCAATTGGGCATCTGCTGCGGTTGATCAACCAGGCCCAAGTCACCGTCGGAACGCAGACAATCCCAATGGGCCTGAGCTGGATCGCGTTGATCGTCGCTGCTCTTCTTTGCGTGTGGCTGTGGCGATTGGCTTCGCCACGTTGAATCTTTAAGGCGTTGATTCGTTGAATCGGAAATCAATCAACGACTTAACGATTCAGGTCAGCCATTCATTGCTCCGTTTTACAAGCCAGTCCCGCGGAACATCGACGTAAGTTTCATCGAGTTCCGCGACTGACGCACAGCCAAGCAGCTTGAGCGTGCGCACGAGATCCGCGCGCAAAACGTCGATCGCGCGCGAAACACCCGCACCGCCCGCCGCTCCGAGTCCGTAGGCGTACGCGCGTCCGGCCATTACGGCGCGGGCTCCCAGACAGAGGGCTTTAACAATATCGCTGCCGCGGCGGATGCCACCGTCCAGCAGGACCTCAATGCGATCGTCTACCGCCGCCACAACTTCAGGCAAAACGCGCAAAGTCGGCGCGACGCCGTCGAGTTGCCGGCCGCCATGGTTGGACACGACCAACGCATCGGCTCCCATGTCCACTGCGCGTCTTGCGTCCTCTGGCGTGTGGATACCTTTAATCACAATAGGCCCGTTCCATGCCTGGCGAATCCATTTGAGATCGTCCCAAGTCACAACCGATTGCTCAAGTGCAGCGGTGATGTCGGCATACAGCATCGGCCCTTTTCCTGGGATGACGACATTCTCAAATTTCATTAAGCCGCCGTCCGCGAGAAAAGCCGTCAGCCAGCGTGGCCTAACGAAAAGCTGACTCACAAACGGCAGCATTGGTCCCAGTTTTCCAGTAAGAAGTTCTTTCGCCCCATTCCGAAGGTCGCGTTCTCTGAAACCTGCGACTGGCGTGTCGATCGTGACCACTAAGGCCGAAAAGCCCGCCTTGCGCGCTCGGTCGATACTGCCCAAAGCACAGTCGCGCCCGCCGACAAGATAAAGTTGATACCAGACCGGCCCTCCCGATGCGGCTGCAACGTCTTCGAGTCGACACCCCGAAAGCGTCGAAAGTGTGCAAATGATCCCTCCTTCACCGGCGGCGCGCGCGGCTGCTTCTTCACCGCGCGGAAACATTAAGCGACAGCTCCCGACCGGCGCGAGGATCAGCGGTATAGATACCGAAGTGCCGAGTACGGTCGTGCGTAGATCGCACACCGGCGTGGCGACCGCGCAGCGCGGCCGCAGTGTCACCGCTTCGAACGCGCGGTAGTTTGCGCGCAACGTCGATTCGTCCTCGGCACCGCCGTCGATGTAGTCGAATACGACACGAGGGAGCCGCCGCTTTGCCTTTCGCCGGAGGTCCTCTATGTTCAAAACGCGCGGCGATTGGACCGATCTAGCGAGGCGATTCATAGAGTCGCGCGCAAGCGCATGCGAGTTCCATTAACACCTAGCTTTAGCGCGATGCAATCCGCGAATGGTAACTCAGGCATCCTGCCTGATTCGTCAGCCAGGCATCCTAGCCTGCAAGTGCAAAACTAACCGACAAGCAAGATGCATGTCGGACCAAAGGGCTGGAAGCCTGTGTTACTAGTGCCGAAAATGGCGTACGCCAGTGAAGATCATTGCCATCTTGCGTTCGTTAGCCACGGCAATCACTTCTTCGTCGCGAACCGAGCCGCCTGGCTGAATCGCGCAGGTCGCGCCAGCTTCGGCGGCCGCGATCAGGCCGTCGGGGAACGGAAAGAAAGCGTCGCTCGCGACCGCGCAGCCTTTGAGCGAAAGCCCGCCTTCGTTCGCTTTCCAAACCGCAATCCGCGAAGCGTCGACGCGCGACATCTGGCCGGCTCCAATTCCAAGTGTCCGGTCCGCCTTGGCGTACACGATAGCGTTTGATTTCACATGTTTGACGACGCGCCAACCGAACCACATGGCGTTCAATTCAGCCTTCGTCGGCCGCCGCTTGGTCACGACGTTCGTCGTCAGCTCGCCATCGACATCTGCGTGTTGAACGAGAACTCCGCCGCAGACCGAACGCAGATCGGTAGTTGATCTCGCTTCTTTCGGCGGTGTCAATAACCGAATCAGCCGCAGATTTTTTTTCTTCTGCAGAACGGCGCGCGCTTCGATCTCAAAATCAGGAGCGATGATCACCTCGCTAAAAATTTCGCTGATCACCTTTGCCAGCGACTCGGTCAGCGGCCGGTTGCAGACGATAATCCCGCCAAAGGGCGCCTGCTTATCCGTCGCAAACGCTTTCTCCCACGCCTTGCGCAGATCTGGATCGGAGCCGACCCCACACGGATTCGTATGCTTCAGGATCGCCACAGTCGGTGCTTCAAATTCGGCAACCAAATTCGTGGCCGCGCTTATATCGAGAATGTTGTTGAACGAAAGCTCCTTGCCCTGAAGCTTCTCGAAGCATTTGTCGAAATCGCCATAGAGCGCAGCGTCTTGGTGGGGATTTTCACCGTAACGCAAGCGCATCGCTAATGGCAGCGAAAGTGAAAAGGAGGCGTCAGTTTTCTGCTCTTTGTTCAGGAAATTGGCAATCACCCGATCATATTCCGCGGTCCTGTTAAAGGCTTTGATCGCGAGGCGCTCTCGAAGTTTCAGCGTTGTTTCGCCGTCGTGTTTCCCGATGTTTTCGAGCACCACGTCATAGTCTGCGGGATCAACGACGACCGTGACCGATTCATAATTCTTCGCAGCGCTTCGAATCATCGACGGGCCACCGATGTCGATGTTCTCAATTGCTTCCGCCAGAGTTACGCCACGCTTCGCGACCGTGGCTTCGAAAGGATAAAGATTGACCGCGACGAGGTCGATCGGATCAAAACCGCATTCACGCGCTTCTGCTTCGTGTTTGGTGTTTCCGCGCTTGTAAAGAAGTCCGCCATGCACGCGCGGATGCAAAGTTTTTACCCGGCCATCGAGCACTTCAGGAAATGCGGTGAAACTCGAGATCTCGCGCACCGGAATTTTTTCGTTTTTCAGAAGGACCGCCGTCCCACCTGTCGAAATGATGTCTACGCCGTGACTTTCCAACGCGCGAGCAAACGCAGCGACACCGGTTTTGTCGGAGACGGAAATAAGAGCGCGGCGGATTTTCATGAAGACGTTAATCGAGATTCGCTAAATCGTTACATCGATTCACGAATTACGATTCAGGCAACGCGTTAGCGGTCGAGGAGGACGTTCTTGGCCACAGGATACAGCACCGGGCAGCAGCCGATTGTTTCGCAAAATGCTTTGCTGAAATGACTCAGGCTCGAATAGCCCACTTCTGTCGCGGCTTCGGTGACGTTATAACGGCCGGTGCGCAACAACTCGGCCGCGCGTTCCATGCGAACGTTCCGCAAGTATTGCGGAATTGTGTGCCCGACTTCGCGCGAAAAAATTCTGCTCAAGTAAAACGGGCTACAACCCACCTCTTGCCCCAACATTTCCAGCGTCGGCGGATTCACCAGATCACGCGTGAGAATCTCCTTCACCCGGTCCACTCGCTCGCGCGCCAGCCGCTTCTGGCGCATGCAGAAGAATTCGGGATCCTTCGTCGCAAAGAAAAACTGCGCCATAAGCTCCAAGGCCTTCCCTTGGTACCAGAGGACTTGCGCCGCTTTGGTGACCGGGGGCTCCGTCAGGCTCGCCACGGCGCTGCGTTGCTGCAGGGTCATCGGACGTGCGGTAGCGACCACATTCTCCTCTTTCTTCCCGAAAAGGATGCGGCGAATCTCCGGTTCAAGGTCGGCTTCATTCTGCGCAAGTTGATTGCGCAAATGCT
>DATDAJ010000407.1:0-3577 GCA_036525475.1 Candidatus Udaeobacter sp. | reverse complement strand
CGTCGAGAGGCTACGGCGTGGCAGGCGAAGCACGAATGACGAATTTCGAAAGAATGAGAAACCACAGTAATTCGTCACATCGTCACATCGTTACATCTTTCTCACGATTTAACGATTCAACGATTCAACGATTCAACGCGGCGAAGCTATTCCTCATTTTTGTCCTTTTCGTAACTGCCGTCGCCACCGCCTTCGCGCAGAAGCGTCCCATTACCGAAAAAGATCTCTGGGATTTTGTCTGGATCGGTGATCCGCAGGTTTCGCCGGATGCCGCACGCGTTGCATTTGTGCGCGTCACCGTCAACGAAAAGAAAGAAGGATATAACAGTTCCATTTGGTCGGTGCCGGTGGCGGGTGGCGAAGCGCCGCGTCAACTGACAAAAGGCGATCATGACACGACACCGCGCTGGTCGCCGGACGGAAAATTCCTGTTGTTCCTGCGCGCGACCGAAAAAGATGGCAAGCCTGAACCGCCACAGCTTGCAATGCTGCCGATGGCCGGCGGCGATTCCTTTATTTTTACCGATTTGCGGAGAGGCGCTGGCAGTCCGGTGTGGGCGCCGGATGGAAAAAATATCGCGTTCGCAAGCGATATCAACGCTGAGGACCTTGCGAAACAGGAAAAGAAGAAAAGTGAGGAACAGACGAAGAAATCTGGAGCAGCTAGCGATAAACCCGTGCCGCGGTCAACCCCAACCGCTACAGCTCCCGCGGGATCAATGCCCCCGGTTACGGATGAGCACGAGAGCGACGTGCGCGTGATTACACGCGCAGTGTATCGACAAGACAACGAAGGTTACATCGATCCCAAGCATCCGGCTCATATCTGGATCGTGACTGCGCCACAGAGCGCTGAAGAGAAAGTGAAACCGCGCCAGCTCACTACCGGCCGCTTCGATGAAGATAATGCGATTTGGTCGAAGGACGGCTCGCAAATTTATTTCACCTCGAGCCGCATTGACGAACCGTATTACGAACTGCCGAGAACGGATCTGTACTCCGTGCCGTCCGCCGGCGGCAAACCTATCAAGGTCACAACAATCGATCTGAACACGCAATTCGGACCGGGCGGAGGCGCGTTGTCCCTCAGTCCGGACGGCAAACAGGTCGCATTTGTCGCAGCGACCAATCAGCCGATCAATTCCTATACAGAGCCAGATCTGTGGGTCCTCGATCTCTCGCCGGACGCGAAACCACGGAACCTCACCGCGGATTTTGATTTCGATATCGATGGTTTCGTTATCGGAGACAGCTCCTCGCCGCGGGCGGGTGGACCAAACAAACCGATTTGGACTCCGGATGGAAAAGCGCTCATCGCGGTGTATGCCAAGGAAGGAAAACGGAATCTCGGACGGTTTGACGCAACTGTAGCCGGAGACGGCTCGTCCGCCGTAGCCGCCGGCTCCGCCGAAGCAGCTGCGAAGGCTGGATCGCCGAATGCAAATAGCTCCGCTAAGAGCAGCCCAGTGCAAGATCTCACTTCCGGAAATCACGGCGTGATGAGTTTTCGCGCGACGCCTGATGCTTCGAAGCTGGTCTATGTTGTATCGACGCCAACTCGCGTTAACGATCTTTTCGTACTCGATCGGGCAACTCCTGGTGCAATACCAAAGCAGTTAACGAATGTGAACGACGAGCTGTTGTCGAAACTGAATCTCACCGAACCGGAAGAAATTTGGTACGACAGTTTCGACGGCAAACGCATACAGGCTTGGTTGCAAAAGCCGCCTGGTTTCGACGCGCACAAGAAGTATCCGCTAATTCTGAACATCCATGGCGGACCGCACGTGGCCTACGGCTACATTTTCGTTCATGAATTTCAGTGGATGGCGGCGAAGGGTTACGTGGTGCTTTACCCGAATCCGCGCGGCAGCACGAGTTACGGTCAGGAATTTGGCAACGTGATTCAATATCGTTATCCAGGCGACGATTACAGAGATCTGATGGCCGGCGTCGATGAGGCGATAAAACGAGGCTACATCGACGACAAAAAACTTGGTGTCACCGGCGGAAGCGGCGGCGGATTGCTGACGAACTGGGTGGTTGGACAAACTGGACGCTTTGCTGCAGCCGTCTCACAGCGCGATATCGCCAGTTGGGAAAACTGGTGGTACACGGGAGATTTCACGCTCTTCCAGCCGAATTGGTTTCGAGCCCCGCCATTCGAAGATCCGGACGAGTATCGGGCGCGGTCGCCGATCAGTTACATGAACAATGTGAAGACGCCGATGATGTTTATCCTAGGCGAAATAGACTATCGCACGCCGCCCGGCGCCGGCGGCGAACAAATGTTTCGTGCGTTGAAATTCCGCAAGATTCCAACCGTGATGGTGCGTTTCCCTAACGAGTCTCACGAGCTTTCCCGCTCCGGCCAGCCGTGGCATCGGGTCGAGCGGTTGCAGCACATTGTCGGCTGGTTTGATCACTGGCTGATGGGCGTTCCAAAGCCGGAATACGAAATTACATCGGAGGAAGAGGTGCCGGTGAAACCGCGCCAAGCCGAAAAACCTCCCAAGTAATCCTACACTGTAGGGCGTCTGTGTCAGACGCCATCCAAGCTTAGTGGAAATCGTGCGATTCACTCCCGACGAGTCTTTCGTGAACGAGCGGTTTAATATCTCGCGCTTTTATCAAGACAACGCCGTCTGAATTCTGCGCCTCGCCTTCGATGAGAAGAAAGGCTTCTTCGGTGATCACCAGCCGGAAGCGTTCGAATGAGTCTGGATCCACAATTGCGTTGGAAACGCCGGTTTCGTCTTCAAGACTGATAAAAACAAATCCTTTCGCTGTGCCGGGACGCTGACGGCAAATGACGTTGCCGGCGATCTGAATCGTCGCGCCATGTCGCGCCCGAACAAGATCGATCGCACGCCAAATGTTTGGCAACTTTTCCCGCAAAAGTTTCATGGGATGCGGTCCAGTCGTCAGATTCATGGTTTCGTAATCCGCTTTCACGCGTTCGGGTAGCGTCATCGGCATCAGGGGAGCGCGGGCACCTCGCCAGCCCTTTTCGGCGCCCTCGCCGAAAAAAAGAGTGTCCCGCGAGGCGCGTGACACAGCGGGCGAGGCGCCCGCGTTCTCCAACAAATCGTCGTGGAGCGTTTCTTCCACCCTCCACATCGCAGCACGCAGATGTTCGGCAAAACAATTTAGCGCACCCAGTTCGGCCAGAATGCGCAATTCACTTTTCGCGAGGGCGACGCGCCCTTTGAAATCGTCCAGCGACTCGAATCTGCGATTTTTTCGTTCCCGCTCGATTTGTTCGCCATGTTCCTGGCGCAATCCATTTACAACGCACAGCCCAAGCCGAAACGTGTTGTCATCGACAATCGTGCAGCGCCAATCGGATTGGGACACACAAACGGGTTTGATCTTGAGACCGTGCCGCTGGGCATCCTTCACAATCGTTGCCGGCGTGTAAAACCCCATCGGCTGATTGTTAATGAGGCTTGCATAAAATTCCGGTGCGCGATGCACTTTTAAATAGGCGCTGCCATAAGCCAGAATTGCGAAACTGATCGCATGCGATTCGGGAAAGCCATAAAGTGCAAACGACGAGATGGCCTGATTGATCTGG
>DATDAJ010000406.1:0-5634 GCA_036525475.1 Candidatus Udaeobacter sp. | reverse complement strand
TCCTGGTTTTGCTGTTCGCTTATCTGGGGCTGTTGCGGTTTCAGTTGGGACGGCTCGATCGTCGCATTGCGCGAGACACGCCTGGGACGGAGTTCGTACGCGCGACCGAAGCAAAATGGAAAGCACTCGCACCGGCGATCGATCCGCATTATTACCCAGTCGAAATTCTGCAGCATTTGTTCGAAAGCCTGCCTTCTGCCGACGTACGCATCACTTCATATAATCAATCGGCGCGTCAGATTTCCGTGGACGGAGAGGCGAACACGGCTGCGCTGGCTTACGAGTTCATCGACAAGATCAAAAAGAACCCGGAGTTGCGAACGTTTCAATTTGATATGGCTGCGCCGAGGATTTTGCCTAACAATCACGCGCAATTTCGCCTGGAGGGGAAACCGAAATGATGCCGGCTTGGTATCAACGAATGAACCCGCGTGAGCGTGTCCTCTCGTGGATTGTCGCAGGGACGGTCGCTGTGCTGCTCAATCTTTGGATTTTGAGTTCGCTCTGGGGCGCAGTCGCGAGCGCGCAAAAGGAGTTTGGCGCCCGGAAAAGTAAACTGGCCGAGCAAGCTGTTTACGTGAAAGAGCGCGACACTTGGACGAAGCGCGACGAGTGGATGCGGCAACATCAGCCGGCGCTCAAAGATCCAGCGGAAGCCTCTGCGCTGCTTGATCAAGTCAGGGAAGTCGCCGGCAAATACAATATCCTCATTGAAAATCCTGCGATCGGAACAGGCGAGACCACCCCGAATCATCAGACGGTTTTCGCTTCGATCGAAACCAAAAGTCCGTGGCCTCCTCTGGTCCATTTTCTTTACGACGTGCAACGGCCGGAGGCGTTCGTGGTTTTCGAAAATGTTAATCTCGCGATTGATGGGAACGATCCCACAATGATGCGAGGCAAATTTAAGATCGCCCGCTGGTTTGCGCCGGGGCAAAAGGGAAAGTAATAAATAAGAACTGAAGTTATGAAATATTCTCTCACGCTCGCAACGATCATCGCGATGGCCGGCGCAACTTACAGCCAGGCCGAGGATGTTCTTCCGCCGCAGTACAACTTCGATCGCTACTCAAAAATGATGGATCAATCACCATTCGCGATTGCCTCTGCCGTGGCGGCGCCTGCTGCGACTCCAGATTTCGCAAAGGACCTTTACATCGCTAACGCCGCGCGATCGCAGGACGGCGATCTAGTGACGCTTGCTTCCACAGCAGATCACAACTTCAAAAAATATCTTAGTACAAGGGAACCCGTGGACGGTTATAGCATCGGCAGCATCGAATGGTCCGACAAAGTGGGCCAGACGAAGGTGACGATCAGCAAGGACGGAAATTTTGCGACGCTTACCTTCAATCAAGCGCTACTGTCGCAAGCGTCGCCGGGTGGCGGTGTCCCAGGTAGGCCTGTGCCCGCTGCGGCGATGCCGGTTCCAAATCCCGCCGGCGCGCCGAACACACATGCACCAAAATTGCCCCCCAACGTGCCGGCGGAATTACAACAGTTAATTCCTTCGCGGGACTCGATGCAGCCGCGTACACGTGGCATGATTCAGCGGAGCCCACGAGCGACCAAGGGATCCGGTGGGGGGACTGATGCATCTCCCAAGCAGTAGCCTGTAGACACTGCTCTGCGGGCTTCCCTTCCAGACGAAGTTCAGACCGGGAGCGGCAATGCTAGCCGCCACCCCAATCGTCGTCTGAAGTATCAGGCTGACGGTCGGGTCCTGCGGAATACAGATCGTAGCCGCTGGGGTTTTTCAGACCAGGATCGCGGTAGATGTAATCGCTGCCCCAGGGATCTTTAGGCATTTCCTTAAACAACTGATACCAGCGAGTGGGTCGCGGATCGTTTTGTGGCTGGCTCACCAGCGCCTGCAAACCCTGGTCTGTGGTCGGAAAAAAGCCGTTCATACTCTCGTACAATTGCAGTTGCGTCTTGATCGCCTGGACGTCCGCTTGAACGCGCATGCTTTTGGCGATGCCAGTCGTGTTCCCGAGTTTTGAAATCGCGACTCCCAGAATAATCACGATGATGCTCACAACGAGCATGATTTCCAATAGCGTGAAGCCCTGCTGTTTTCTTTTCGTTCTCATCTCAATAAAGGGGGACCTTCCGTCCCGTGCGCGACTATACTACCGTGATCTTCAATAATTGCTATCTGCATCTGGTCAACGCCGACGCAACGCACTCAATATTTCGGTTCATTCAATGTGACAGCTTTACTGTCACAGAAGTTCAATTGCCGGTGCGGAGAAGATAATCCGACTTGTCCCAGATGTACTTTAGCTGGACTTGCGTCGCTCGGATTGCGGAGGCGCCGGTACCTCCGGTGGTGATGATCAGATCGTTCGCACCCACTTTCAAGATTGTTGCTGGCAAAATTTTCTGAGCGCGCAGCCACCCCGTGTAGTTGAAATGCATCTCAGTCGTAAGGGGCTCGGATTCGCCTCGGTAACCAGGATCAGCGAGGTCCGGCAGCGTGAGCCCAACTGGCCCGATGTTCTGGCCATTGACATTGACTTCCGGCGGCGCGTCGATGCGCGGGTTTGCGAGTTCAAAAGTTAAAAGCGCGGTGAGCGGTTGCGCTTCAATCGGAAATTGGAACACGGCGTTTTGCTGCGTCCGCGCATCAAGCTGAATTGCTTCGGCCGCCAGGGTGGCAGTTACCGTTCCGAAGTTCTCGACGTCTTCCGGTGGCGGGTGCAGCGGAGGCACCACTGAGAACGGCTCCGGAATGACATCGCGGCGTTCAGCGTTCACCGGATGAACGACCTCACTGACGGTCATCCAGTCGAGATACGCCGCGCGAATCGTCTTTCCATCGCCGGGAACTTCGATATCGATCGCCGAGGCGCCGGTCATCGGGATGAGGACTGAATCGGAGCTCGGCAGATTCATTCCAACGCCGAGCGTGCCCGAGCGCAAAATGTGGCTGCCTGATTCGTCCCACGCCACTAATTCCGGCTGCTGATTCGGTTTGTCGTCAAAGAATAATCGGAAGAAAAGGATTTGATAATCGGGACCGGGTTGTGTCACTCGAATGCGAAAAATGCTTTTCGCTGCGCTACCGCCTTCGGTGAGTTCGCCGGGTAAAAGCGAGAGTGCTTCGACCCAGGCTGGAGCCTCTTGCGTTTTCGAATTGCGCGACATGGTCTGCCGCAGATCTAACCATGCGCTTGACGGGAGTGGCTCCGCAATCGCCGCAGGCGGAGCTGGCAGAGCGTCGGTCAATGCTTCTTGCGCGCTTACGCGGCAAACCGCAGCCAAAAAGATCGCAAACGCAACGCGGGGTAACATTGAGTGGGCGAAACTATTCAGACCCGGCCTGCTTTGCAAGTTTTGAGTTTAACGCGGTCTAACTTGTAAGCTGTGCGTCATTTCAAAGACCGCCGACAGGATACTGAATACAACTAAGCCTACCAGCGCGGCGATGATCACGATGATGACCGGCGGAATCAATTGCGAAATCACCCCGACGGATCGATCAAGCTCGCGCTCATACACGTCCGCGATCGCTTGCATCGTTTCGGCGAAGTGGCCGGTTTGTTCGCCCACGGCCATCATGTCAGTAAACAAATCCGGAAAGAGCTTCTGCTGTTGCAACGCAGCCGAGAGCGTCGCGCCGTCGATGACCGCTCCGCGCACCTCGCCAAGTTTCACTTCGAGAAAACGGTTGCCCGCTATCTCGGTCACGAGATCGAGTGAGCGCAGCAAAGGCACGCCGTTTTCCATTAAAGTCCCCAGCGTACGTGCAAACTGCGCGTAATAACGGTGACGGATCACTCCTCCGTAACCAGGGATCAGCAACCGGAACCGGTCCCATCCGATCCGTCCTTCCTGAGTTCGAACCATAGCGCGGAAACCGATAATTCCAGCAACCAGTATCAGTATGCCGAGCCACCAGTAGCCGGTGATCGCATGGTGGACGTGCAGCAACATGCGCGTCGGCAAGGGAAGGGCGCCGCCGGTTTGCGCCATGAACCCGGTCAACTGCGGCACCATGAAAGTGATGAAAATTGTGACGAGAATAGCGCCGGCCAGCGCGAGGAATGCCGGATAAATCAACGCCTGTTGCACGCGGTCTCGCAATTCCTTTGCCTGCATCAGATGTTTCACCAAGCGCAGCAGAATTTGAGGTAACGCACCGCTAGCCTCGCCCGCAGCGACCAGGTTCACAAAGAGCGGCGGGAAAATTCGAGGCATGTCGCTCAAAGCCTGCGAAAAACTGCGGCCGTCGATCAGGGCCTGATGCAGCGTGTGCGTCATTTGTTCGACGCGCGGATGTTTCAACCGTTTCCCCAAAACCGACAATCCTTCGTCCAGCGTCATGCCGGCTTGTAGCAAATGCGCGAGCTGCTCAGTGAAAATGAGCAGTTGGCCGTGCGGAATTTTCAGGCTTTGCGAAGGCGTGGCGGCTTCGGGCGAGCTCAGTAGTCGCAATTTCCGTTGAAGTGCGTGCGGCTTGCTTACTTTTGCTACTGCAGGCTTAGCCGCTTCTACCATATCGATCCGAATCGGGATGCAGTGTTGCGATTCAATCTGGTGGATCGCAATGGCGCGATCTGCGCAGTCTAGGACCCCTTCAACTAAACCGCCCTGCGCGTTGCGCGCGCGATAAGTAAACTGTGGCATCGGCGCCGAAAAGTAATCGGAAAGCATAAATCGCAAAACTGGAATCTGGCTTCGCCTCTGAACAAATTTAATGAATTCCAAATCACCTAGGAAAAAATTTTACTTGTCATGCTGTCGGAACCTGATAAGCACGCCGACCATGAGATGTGCAGCAGTGATGGTGGTCTCCATTGCGTTCGCTTCGCAAGCGTTCGCAGTCTTACGACCGCTCTTTCCTGCGAAAGCCAGCCCGCCATTTGGCGCCGAAGCGATCGCGATAGGGAAGGGTTCTATCCAGCATTCTACAAAACAAGCGCCTGCTATAGCGCCTAAGTAAGGGCTGTATCAGCCGCAACACGCAGGCACTCGCCTGCGTAACAGGAGCTTTCTCACCTCTGTTGCCGGGATTTTTGTCAGTGAAAGGCTTTGGTGTAGTCCCAAGATGTTGATTAGACGGGGCATGCCTTTCTTGCCTCGGCGAACGGCCGCCTGAACCTTTTCAGACCTGGTTTGATCTCCCGTGTGCTCGTGCGTTTTGGATCAGGTTGCTCGTTTCATCGTACCCGCGAATCACAGCGTCGCGTGGAAGGCGTAGAATTTCGCTAGTTGGAACAGGAATACGCGCCCATTCACATCTGTGCCAGGATCGCGACCCAATAGCGGATTTGGGTAATCGTCACGGTGGCCCCATTCGCTATGAGACCGATTTCAACACGCACGTTGACCCTTTGATTTTCATCGTCCCAGTCGGCCTCGACCGAGTGGATATTGACCGTGAACTCCCGCGGCGTGTTTTGTACGCTTACGATCTGCGAAGCTACTGAAGCCGTGCCGATTGCCCGATGAAACTGCAAGCGCGTAAGAGGTGGTCCCACCAGAAAAGTCCACGTCTCGGTGGTACGCTGCTGACGCGTCGCCTCGATACAGACGTTGGCTGCACCACTAATGGTGAAGAGTCGATTTGCTCCCTCTGGTCCGGCTACAACTGCTTCTATAACTTGCTCTCCAATCGCGTCGGTTGTG
>DATDAJ010000405.1:0-4298 GCA_036525475.1 Candidatus Udaeobacter sp. | reverse complement strand
ATCGTACACGCGCGCCCGAACGAACGGTGATCCTCATGATCGAGCGTGCTGACATTGTTCCAACCGGCGACTAAATGCCGATCGCGCGTGATCGGCGGTCAGAGACCGCCGCTACAGTGAAGGCACTCAAGATCATCTCGGGCGGGCAAACAGGCGTTGATCGCGCCGCGCTCGACGTCGCGCTGAGGCATGGGATCAAGTGCGGCGGATGGTGTCCGGCCGGACGACTCGATGAATTCGGCAAAATTCCGGATCACTACCCAGTTCAGGAATTACAACGCGGCGGTTTCACCGAACGCACGTTGCAGAATGTGAAAGATTCTGATGGAACCGTTGTCATTTACCCGGTAGAGCTTCGCGGCGGCACTAAGCAAACTATTCGTTTCTGTATCGAGCTAAAGCGGCCATACCAATTGATCGATGCATCGAAGATTTCCGCTGAACGTGCCTCTGAGCTGATTGCCGATTTTGTCTGCGATAATAGGATCGGCATCCTGAATGTAGCTGGCCCGCGCCAAAGCGAATGGCCGGAAGGTTACGAGTACGCTTCTCGCGCGCTGAGTGCTTTTCTCAAGTTGTAGCGGCGTTTGTGTCAAACGCCGAATACAAAGGCGCTTGGACAAGCGCCTCTACAACGTCACTCGTAACGCAGAGCTTTCACCGGATCGAGCCGCGCGGCGAAGTACGCAGGGATCAGCGCTGCGAACGAACAGATTAAGAAGGCGCTGATACAGATGATAGCAACATCGTGCGGAATGACTTCAGCCGGGATCGACGAGAATTGATAGACTTGGCGCGGGAAAATCTCGATATGGAACGTCGATGCCAGCCAGCGACTAAACTCGTTCCGGTAGCGGATCAACGTCATCCCAAGGCCCAAGCCAGTGATCGTTCCGAAAAGGCCGACAATTGTTCCCTGACCAAGGAAGACCCAGACAATTTGCGCAATGTTCGCCCCGAGCGCTTTCACAATTCCGATCTCGTGTCGCTTTTGTACCGTTACGGTGATGAGCGTGCTCATGATTCCAAAAGCCGCCACGATCACGATGAAGAACAAAAGAAAAAACATCACCGTGCGTTCCAGCCGCACCGCTTCGAAATATTGGCGATTCATATCGATCCAGGTCTGGGCGTACTGCGGCGGCTCGAGGGATTGCTGGATCTCCTGTTTCACGCGTTCGGCGCCGTAAGGGTCGTCGGTCTTCACCGTGATTCCGTGCAACGCGTCGTTCAGACCGTATAGCTCCTGGCCGACGTAAACGGGCACGAGCAGAAATTCGGAGTCGTGTAAATAATGGCCGGTCTCAAAAATGCCGGTGACAGTCAGTTCTTTCGGAAGAATCACATCGCGCAATTCATCGATGGCTTTTTTCTCTTCTTCGCCCTTCGCGTCCTCCAATTTCTTAATGCTGTCGAGGACCTGGCCGAGATTGCCGGGCGAATAAATTGTCACCTTGTCGCCGATCCTGACTCCGAGTTTTCGCGCCAGTTCGATCCCAAGCACCGTGGATTCTCCTTCCAGATCGAGCTTGCCCAATTTGATGAACTTTTGGAGTGGAATGACTTTCTCTTCCTGCTCGGGATCGATACCGCGAATCAGCGGTGCGAGCCGCCGGTTGTGGAATTCCACAATCACTGGTCCTTGCACAAAAGGGGCCGTGGCGACCACGCCCGGCGTTTTATCAATTTTGGCCTTGAGCGCTCGCCAGTCGCGGAACACGTCCTCGGAATTGACCAGAATGTGCGCATCGAAATCGATGACCTTCTGACGCAGTTCCCGATCGAATCCGGTCATGACCGCAATCACAAGAATCAGCACGGTCACGCCGAGCATCACGCCAATGACCGAGATCAATGTGATGATGGAGAGAAATGTACGCTTCGGTTTCAAATACCGCAGCGCCAGGAAAAGACTAAAAGGAAGCTTCAATTCGTCCTTAGCGTGGCGGCAAACTCAATGGGATTCAACCGCGGCCGGTCTGCAGGTTTTGTTAGGCTTGCGTTACCGCGTGCGCCTTTAGTTCTTCCAGCGTGACGAACTCGAGCGCAGAAGCATGCGTTGCTTCCAGATCCACAGGCGCCGCGCGGTTGTGATCCAGCGCGCTTTTCCAGCGCGTGACGCACACACACCACCTGTCGCCTGGCTTCAATCCGGGAAAACCCCACTCCGGATGCGGCGTGACCAGGTCGTTTCCATCAAGGACGGAGAAATCCAAAAATTCCTCCGTGACTTGCACGCAAACCGTGTGCTGCCCCACGTCCTCTGGTCCTGTTCGACAATAGCCGTCGCGATAAAAGCCGGTCATCGGATCGCGACAACAACATTTCAATTCCGTTCCCAAAACATTCGTCGGCATACCGCAAGTTCAGCCAATTCTTCCTGCTGTCATGTTGAGCGAAGCGAAACATCTCAATTTTTCCAACCGAGCGATCCAGAAACGATCAGAGATTCTTCGCTTGGCTCAAAATGACACTGGCAGATGGATTGTGATACTTGTAAGCCTGGTCAAGGAGAAAAGAATGCCAATCCGTGCGAAATACGTACACACCAATCTGATAGCCAGAGATTGGAAAAGGCTGGTCCGATTCTATAAAGAGGTGTTCGGATGCGAACCCAAAGGTCCCGAACGTGACTTGTCCGCGGCATGGCTTGACAGAGTGAATTCGGTTCCGAACGCCCGGCTTCATGGCGTTCATCTCAGGTTACCTGGATACGACGATGATGGGCCTACGCTGGAGATCTTCAGCTACGATCAGTTGATCGAACGTGGATTGCCGAAAGCTAACGAGTGCGGGTTCGGCCACATTGCGTTCGCGGTGGAAAACGTGGATGAAGCGCTACAAGCAGTGATCGCAGCCGGCGGTGGCACAGTGGGAGAAATTGCCACGGCGGAAGTAAAAGGCGTCGGTCTGCTTCGTGTGGTTTATGCGCGCGATCCCGAAGGTAACATTGTCGAGCTGCAGAAGTGGAGTTGAACAGGAACCCGTAGTGCTCTCATGACCAGGGAAACCGTCATTGCGTACTGGCTTATCCCGTCCGAACCGGCACACAGCTTCTTTCAGCGAATCATCAACGATCTCGTCCGTCGATGCGATGCGCCTGCTTTTGAGCCGCACGTGACGATTCATGTCGGAGCGGATCGTGCTGATACGGCTAAGAAGGCGCTCGGGGACGCGGCGCGCAACTGCAAACTCATCGGGCTAAAACCGCTTGGAGTCGATCAATCCGCTGAGTTTATCAAAACGCTCTTTGTGCAATTCGGCATGAGCGCAGAATTGTCGAAAATCAATGGCATCATTCGCGAGGCGGCGAACTATTCGTCACAGTACGAACTAAAACCACACTTGAGTTTGCTGTACAAGAACTTGGCAGCTGCAACCCGGTGCGAACTGGCAGCTTCAATCACCGTTCCGTTTTCCGAAGTGACTTTCGACGCAATTAAAGCTGTGCGCTGCGTTTCGCCTATCGAGTCCGGCGCAGACGTTGAGGCCTGGCATGTTGTTGCAGCAGCTTCTTTGTCTGGCGATCGCGTCTGACACAGACATCCTACAGTTCCACAATTCGATAGGGCTTTCCGGTTTTGTGCAGTACTGGCGCGGAAACGTTGTAAACGGGAATGCCAGTTGACGTTTTCCCATCGGTAAGCCCGTTGTGTGCGTGACCGTGAAATACTGCGGTGGACCGAAATCGGTTGATCGGTTCTTCGAGACGACTAGACCCGAGAAAGGCGTAGATTTCAGGATCTTCTCCCTGCAACGTCTCTCGAATTGGGGAATAATGCAGAACCACTATTCGGCGCTCAGTTTGCAACTTGACCAGGGCCTGCTCGAGGCGAATGGCGTGGCTGATTGATTCCTGCACGAATTGTTTAATTAGTGGCTCACCCCACGCGTTCAGCATGCGCCGGCCGAAACCGCCGCCGAACCCGCAGATCCCCGCGAATCCAACACCGGCGATTTCGACGGCTTCCCCGTTGAGCATGGTCACGCCGGTCTGATCGAGAATGTTCGCGACCGTTTCCGGGTGTCCGGATTCATAATCATGATTACCAATGACGCCGATACACGGAATTCTCACCGCGCTGCGGATGTCGGCGGCGAGTTCTTCCGCTTCTTCGGGGAGCCCGTACTCGGTGAGGTCGCCGCAGAGCAACAGCACGTCTGCGCTCCCCGAAATCTCGGCAAACGCTTCCTGCATCATTCCGCGCGAATGCTTGGCATAATGAAGATCCGCGGTCGCAGCGATACGCAACATTCCTTTTGCCATCGCTTTAAGAAACGAAACGACGACTAAGGAT
>DATDAJ010000404.1:0-3707 GCA_036525475.1 Candidatus Udaeobacter sp. | reverse complement strand
GGCGGCGTCCACCGATATCAGTAAGGCCGTGCGGGCTGCCTACGGCGCTGATGAGGATTACACTGCGCTCGCCGAACGTTCGATCAAACTCTGGCGCCAATGGACTGAGGAATTCGGCACCCAGCTGTACCACGAAGTCGGCGTGATGTTCGTTCGCCGCGCGAAAATGGAGGCGGGCGATTTTGAACATGAAAGTTTGAAACTTCTCGAAAAGTGCGGGCTCAAAGTGGCGCGTATGGACACGTCGCAGTTATGGAAACGTTTTCCGGCATGGAATCCGGAACTTTATCGAGATGGCGTTCTTGAGATCGAGGCGGGTTATGCGGAGAGCGGTCGCGCGGTTGCAATGTTAATTGAGCGCGCGAAATCGGCCGGCGTTGAACTACGCGAACGCGTGATGTTTTCGCGACTGGATGAACGGGGCAATCGCGTGAACGGCATCGCGCTCGATGATGGACAGCGAATCGCCGCGGATTTCGTCGTCATGGCGGCTGGCGCGTGGACGCCGTACCTGTTGCCTTTTACCAGGAAGTTTTTCCGCGCAACCGGACAGCCGGTTTTTCACCTCAAGCCTTCAGAGCCTGAGTTGTTTGAGCCGGAGCGTTTTCCGGTTTTCGGCGCAGACATTACGACAACCGGCTATTATGGATTTCCGATCAATCGGGACGGCGTCGTGAAGATTGCTAATCACGGTACTGGACGCGAGATGTCGCCCGCCTCCCCCGAGCGTGTGGTGACTGCCGAGGACGAAAAGAACTTGCGCGAATTTCTCGCTTCGACCTTCCCCTCGCTCGCCGATGCGCCAATTGTCTACACGCGTGTGTGCATGTACTGCGATACGCACGATGGGCATTTCTGGATCGCGCGCGATCCGGAGCGCGAAGGGTTACTCGTTGCGGCGGGTGACAGCGGTCACGGATTCAAATTTGCCCCGGTGCTCGGTGAGATCATTGCCGACGCAGTGGAAGGAAGGGATAATCCGCTGCTGAATAAATTCCGATGGCGACCGGAAGTGCACGCGGGAGCCGGCACAGATGTGGCGCGGTCCCAACTCAAGGAGGGGCGGTCTCCGGAGCGCCGAGGCGATTAGGAAATCGCCTTTCCTTGAGAAGCTGCTTCTCTTTTCGGCTGCCGCTTTAGCAGGGTGATTTGCTTGATGCGCGCAGAATCTGACGGGCTCCACGTCGCGACTTCCGGATCGTCTTTGAAAGCGTTGTGGACGAGACGCCGCTCGTAAGAATTCATCGGCTCGAGCTGGAGCGAACGGCCGGTGATGCGCACCCGCTCGGCCAGCTCACGCACGCGATGCACGATGCGATCTTCGCGCATCGACCGGTAATGTTCGCAATCGACGATGACTTTTTCGGCGTCCTTGTCTCTGGCTTGCAGCAAACGATTCAGCAAAAATTGAATGGCCTCGAGCGTCTCGCCGTCTCGTCCGATGAGCCGCCGGCTTTCCTCGGTGTAAATCTGCAGCGTCGCGTTGCCACCTTCGTTGGTGGTCTCCTCGATTTGCACCACGAAACCGAGGTACCCGAGCATGGTGTCCAGCAGATCTTTCGGCGTCATCATCGCTTTCGTTTTGCGGCGGGAGCAACTTTTTCGAGAGTCGGCATGGGTTGTCGTTTGTTCTGCCAAAATTGCAGGATGCTGAAAAGATTTTGGGCGGTGTAGTACAATGCCAGAGCCGCCGCAAAATTGTAGCAGAAAAATAGGAAGATCAGCGGCGTAAACATCATTATGCGGCGTTGCGTGGGATCGCCGGTCTTCGGCGTCATCGCCATTAGCCACACCTGCGTGGCTGCCATGAGCAGCGGGATAACGTTGATCGGGAAACCGAGCACAGGCAGATGCGCTACGGTATCGGGTTGGGACAGATCGTGTACCCAGAGAAACTTCGCGTTTCGCAATTCCACAGCTTGTGCCAGCATCTGGTAAAGCCCGAAGAAAATCGGGATCTGAATGGCCATGGGCAAACAACCGCCTACCGGATTAATCCCGTACTGCTTGTACATCTTCATCACTTCCTGGTTCATCCGTGTCGGATCGTCTTTGTATTTTTCGCGCAGCTCCTGCATCTTCGGCCCAAGCAACGCTGTCTTGCGCATTGTTTGATTCGCTTTGCTTTGGAGCGGCCAGAGCACGCAGCGTACGACAACGGTCAACACGAGAATGGCGACGCCGTAATCTTTGACGAAACCGTGAATGGTGTTGAGAAAATTGAGCAGAAATTGGCTGACGATTTTGAAAATACCGAAGTTCATGATCTCCGCTTCGTTGTGCTCGAGCTGAGCCAACTGATGATAGATTTTCGGTCCCGTCCAGATCTGGAAACGCGCGGTGTAAGTTTGCCCTGGCTGCACCTGAAATCCCGGCATGCGCATGGCGCCTTCGATGCCGATCGTGTTTTGCTCGGTTGAGACGTCAAACGAACGGCCCCAAATGCCGGTAGCCTTTGCGTTCAATGGCGCGATGATCGTCGCGAAAAACTGATCGGTGACGGCTGTCCATTCTGCGCCGGCAAAATTCTCCTGGAAAACCGGCTGCGCCGCATGCGCACCGATACCGAGAAAACCGCCGCTACCCTGAAATGCACTCACGTTAGTGTCTCTGGCTTTACCATTGATGCACCAAACCAGTCGCGTGTAGTACGGGTAGTCATTCCGATGCCTCGGTGCCGCCGAACCGAGCGCGACGAAATAATGATCACGGTCGTACGGCTGCGTACCCGTGTTCTGAACCTCCAGATTCAGCTCGAGGAGAAAACTGTCTTTCTTCTCGCTCGACTGCAGCAACGAAAATTTCTTTCGGATTGTGATTCCGTCAGGCGCGGCGCGCTCGCACCGAATGCTGCTGTCGGAGTCACGCGCCAACGTAAATTCCGGAAGCGCGGGCTTTGCGGGATCATCAACTATCGCACCGATGGGCATGTGCTTCGGCGAATTCAAGATCACAGGCTTGGCGTCTTCGGCGATGTGATTGAACATAATCGCCTCGGCAATGCCGCCGCCGCGGTTAGTAAAGCGCAATTCGAAATCTGAATTGCGCAGCGTCTCGACCTTTTCCGCAAAGGTCGGAACTGACTCAGCGCCCTGTGGCGCAGCAGCCGGCGTGGCAACCGGAGACGGCGAAGGCGCGAGGATCGCCGGCGTCGCGGTTGGCGAAATTTGTCCGGGCGTCGCAGTGATGGGAGCCGGTCTGGGCGTCATCTGTTTTGCCAGATACATTTCCCATACGACGAGCCCAACTACGCAAAGAGCGACAACAATCCACGCTGTTCGATCCATAAATTCGGTTTTGCACGATCAGACGCAGCGACGGGCCTCATTCTGAGATCCGCCGACCCAGCGCGGCGGCACCGGGTCATACCCACATCCACCCCATGGTTGGCAGCGAGCGAGGCGCTTCAAACCCAGCCAGCTTCCGTGCCGAACGCCATGCGTCTCCACCGCTTCCAGAAAATATCTCGAACAGGTCGGGGTAAACCGGCAGCCGCAGTCAGGACCGCAAAGCAGACGAAGCAACGGTGAAAGCGTGCACTGATAGAGGCGAATAATAAAACGAACCAGCCCGAGCATCAGAGCAGAATAGAAGCGCGCCTAGCGAGGCGCAACCATTCATCTTCCAACGCGGCGTAGCCCGCGTCCTCGGCTTCGTGTCTGGCAATAATTACGAACCAAATATCTTGTCGCAGCTCATGCTGGTGC
>DATDAJ010000403.1:0-3459 GCA_036525475.1 Candidatus Udaeobacter sp. | reverse complement strand
TGGCTTCGAGCAAATCGTAAAACTTTCCGTCGCGTCCGAGCAGCTTTTGAATCGAAAACATGACGTCTTCAGTCGTACTCGACCCCGTCGATTGTTGCAACGCCAGACTGCGGTTTTGGCACTCCCGCGTCACGGCGCACATCCAGAACACACCGGCGACGCTCTCGCCTTAAATTCACGATGTTGACCTGATCAAACTAGCTACATCAAATCGAACAGGATAAACTTACGTTCGACGATTTTCGATGAAAGCTCATGAGGCCTAACGATAAGACTTGGTGGGAAAAAACCTTTCCCGCCGCCGAATGGTTGCGCAGTTACCATCGTGCTTGGTTTGGCTTGGATCTTCTCGCCGGCATTACGCTTGCCGCGTATTTGCTTCCGGCAGCTTTGGGCGACGCGTCTCTTGCCCGCTTGCCTCCGCAAGCTGGCCTGTACGCCTGTTTGTTCGGCGGGTTGGTTTTTTGGATCTTCTGCGGCTCGCGGCAGACCGCGATCTCCGTCACCTCCGCGATCTCGCTCGTGATCGGCGCGTCGCTTGGAGAGATTACAGGTGGCAACACGATGCGTTTTGCCGCGCTCGCAGCCGCCACGGCGTTGCTCGTGTCGCTTATCGCTTTCGTTGCCTGGCTGGCCAGGGCGGGAGTCATGGTCCATTTCATCTCAGAAAGTGTTATGACTGGCTTCAAATGCGGCGTGGCGCTTTTCCTTGCCAGCACACAATTGCCGAAGCTCTTCGGTTTCCACGGCGCGCATGGAAGCTTCTGGGAGAACACGGGCTTTTTCCTCAAGCACGTGAATGAAACCAACTCGATGTCCATTCTCGTCGGAGGAATCGCTCTGGCACTACTCGTTCTTGGCAAAATTTTCCTCAAGCACAAACCGGTCGCGCTCTTTGTCGTAATCGGAGGCATTGTTGCTGCCTCGATGCTCTCATTGGAAACGCGTGGTGTGAACCTGATTGGGAGCATCCCACAGGGAATACCTCCACTCAGATTACCGGCTGTTCAATGGCATGATCTAAACCAGGTCCTGCCGCTTGCCTTCGCTTGCTTTCTCCTCGGCGTCGTCGAAACGGCCGCGATCGGACGGATGTTCGCTGCGAAGCACGGCGGGCGATTCGATGCTAACCAGGAGAATCTAGCACTCGCCACATCGAATCTGTTCGCTGGACTCGGTGGTGGCTTCCCAGTGAGCGGCGGCACATCGCAGTCGCTCGTCAATGAAGAAGGAGGTGCGAAGACACCGCTCTCCACCGCCCTCGCTGCGGTCTTTATCCTGGTAGTCGTGCTCTTTTTCTCCCGTCTATTGAGCGCGCTGCCTCAACCGGTGCTCGCCGCCGTGGTTTTGATGGCGATCGCGGGTTTGCTAAATCTTTCAACGTTGAAGGAACTTTGGCTTAACGATCGTTCCGAGTTTGTGGTGGCCATGGCAGCTTTCGCCGGAGTGCTCACCTTTGGTTTGCTGCGTGGCGTCATGCTCGGAGCTTTGATTTCACTTGTGCAATTGGTCCGCGTTTCATCGCGCCCCCATGTTGCTTTTCTCGGACGAATTCCCGGCACACGCCGTTTCTCGGACCGCGACCGGCATGCAGACAACGAGCTGATTCCAAACGTGATGATTTTCCGGCCCGAATCGGCCCTCATTTACTTTAACGTCGACAATGTATGCGAGGCGATCCTAAGCCGCGTTCGTGTCGAGGCGACATCGCCAAAACTGGTAGTAGTCGATCTCTCAGCCGCACCACTCGTGGACATGCAGAGTGCGCACACCCTTGCTAGCACGGCGGATGAACTCCGCGCCATAGGCATCCGGTTTCAAGCGGTCGAACCGCGCTCGGCCGTGCGCGATCGATTCCGCCATGAGGGCGTCGACAGCAAATTGGGCGGTATAAATCGTTTCACCAGCGTGGCCGATGTCATCGATCACTTTCTGAGCGAATCGGAGCCCTCAGCAGATGCGGTCAAATCCGAGAGCTAGATCCACTGATCTTCGCAACGAAGGAAGGTCGTTAGGCGATTCTACACGTGGCTTATCAGTGAAGGCCAGCCGCGATCGCTTTTTTCATCAGCTGCCGGCGTCTCTCTGACATCGGTCCTATGCGGCTTCCAGGCAGATACCACAAACCTTTGACTGACTTGCCTGGAAACGAATGTAATCGGAAGATCCAGCAAACTGAGAGAAGGAAACATTATGGCCACAAAAGATAAATCTACGGAGTCAGTCTACAGAGTAACGGAAGTAATCGGCACCAGTGCGCAATCCTGGGAGGATGCGGCAAAAGCTGCTGTGCAGACTGCGGCGGGGACGCTGCGCGATCTGCGTATTGCCGAGGTTGTGAAAATGGATGTGAAGATTGAGGACGGGAAAGTGCTCGAGTTTCGGACGCGATTGCAACTGTCCTTTAAGTACGAAGGCTAGTTCGCACGCGGAAGAATCTGCGCGCACCATCAAGCGAGGATCGTCATCGTCCTGATGGACAGTAAAATCCCGGGACTGCATCACGTCACTGCGATCGCGAGCGATCCGCAGCGGAACCTCGATTTTTACGTCGGGTTTCTCGGTCTGCGTTTCGTGAAGCGCACGGTGAATTTTGATGATCCGGGAACGTACCATTTTTATTTCGGCGATCGGCGCGGGACGCCCGGAACGATCCTAACTTTTTTTCCGTGGCCGGGAGCGCGACGCGGAATTCGCGGCACCGGCCAGGTCGAAGCGACAGCGTTCGCGATTCCACCGGATTCAATTGGTTACTGGCTGGAACGTTTGAAACAACAGCACGTGACGGCTGAGCGAACCCCTACGCGTTTCGGCGAGGAGGTGATTCGGTTAATTGATCCTGATGGACTTCTGATTGAGTTCATCGCTGCAGCGGCGGGTGTGTCGCCTGTAGACATCGAGCCGTGGCCGGACAGCGCTGTCCCAGCCGAGCATGCGCTTCGAGGCTTCCACAGTGTATCCGCCGCGTTTGAAGGATACGAGAGAACTGCGCGGTTACTCACCGAGAGCTTCGGCTATCGTTTGGTTGATGAATCGGGCAACCGGTTTCGGTTTGCATCCCCGGACGACTCTGCGCCTGGCAGAATTGTCGATCTGCTGTGTCAGCCCGACACCGCGATGGGCCGCGTCGCGGCCGGTTCAGTACATCACATTGCGTTTCGAGCGAAGGACGATGCGGAACAGCTCCAGTGGCGCGAGCGTCTCGTCGATCTTGGCTACAACGTCACGCCGGTAATCGATCGCACTTACTTTCATTCCATCTATTTCCGCGAGCCGGGCGGCGTTCTGTTCGAAATCGCGACTGAGCCACCCGGTTTTACGTTGGATGAAAAAGTGGAAGACCTCGGTATGCACTTACGTCTTCCGCCGTGGATGGAATCGGAGCGGTCGCAGATCGAAGAAATTCTCCCTACTATTCAAGTGCCAACGAAATCATGAGGCTGCAGCCTGACTTCATCC
>DATDAJ010000402.1:0-8718 GCA_036525475.1 Candidatus Udaeobacter sp. | reverse complement strand
GCGCGTGAGAGCTATTTCGCTTTGCGCGAGAATTTTGGCGGGAACAGCCAGAGAAGTCTTCCTTTCTCAGTCTCGGGATCGATGTCGATCAGCGCGACACCTGCTTTGGACATCTTGATGAAAGCACCCGTCAAGGCGGAGATCACACTCGAAAAGTCCGGCTCGTGACCGACCAGCATTAAAACTTTTGAGGGATGCCGCTTGAGCACAGTGCTCAACTCGCTAATCCCAAATCCCGGCTCAAGCGCTTCGTCCTGGCGCAACTTTGTTTTCAGCTGTTCCGCTGCAACCTCTGCCGTCTGCAACGCTCGCGGCAGCGGACTGCTTACAATCAAATCCGGCTTCACCTTGAGACGGTTGAGAAACCTCGCCACCTGCCGCACCTCTTTTTTACCAAATCTGTGAGCGGCCGTTCATCATCCGGCTTGGTCCAGCCCGGCCAATCGGCTTCGCCATGTCTGAGGAAATAGAGTTGCATGTTCTAGATAATCATTCCAAACAAAGTCGAGAAATCCCGTAGCACAATCTACAGGTTTTCGCGGAATGTCTCGAGTTCGCTCAACATGACAGACTTAATTTCTCACAGGATTTGCCACTTTGGTCTGCGGGTGTGCGGATCGGTTTGCCAGAGACGAACGCCGCCGAGATAAGCGTTTCGATTGTGTCCCAGTTCGACCCCTTCTGGCAGTCGATCCAATTTCTTCGCGCTTCCACCGCCGAGAACGACGTAATCGGCAATCAACGATTTCTTCAACAACACGACGGCTCGAAGGACTTCGGCTTCCCATTGTTTTTCGCCGAGCTCTTTTAGTCCGGACTTGCCAAGGTAATTCTCGATAATGTGGCCGCTGCCGTAAGGCAGATCGCCGAGTTCAAGTGGGAGCACGTTGTTTTTCCAGATCAGGGTCGATCCAAGTCCGGTGCCCAATCCAAGAAACAACATCCGCCGCCCGCGATAACTGCCCAGCGCCTGAATCGCGGCGTCATTGATGATGCGGACCGGTTTGTCTAACGACTTCTCAAAATTGAATCGTGTCCAGCCAGCCCCAAGATGCTTCGGCTCGGTCATGATACAGCCATTGCGGACCGGCGCCGGGAATCCCATCGAGATCGCGTCGAACGCCCAATCCTCCAACAGCGACTTGAGTTGAGTCACGAATTCGCGCGGCGTCATTTCCGGACCGGACTTGAATTTTCGCCGTTGCGCACGCGAAATCATCAGCTTCACGTTCGACCCGCCGACATCAATGACGAGGATTTTTTTCTTCACTGCGTCTCCGATTTGGTCGGTCCGGTCGCGCCACTTTCCTTTACAACGGCAATCGGTACCAGCCGGTCCGCACGCGCTTTTTTCGTCGAACTACCAAGCTTTTTCATGCGTTCGCGTGATACTTCGCGAAATTGCCACTGCGCCTGCCGGCGCGGTTCTTCGCCTTCGGGTGTCAAGCGTCGGTACGTGCCGTCCGGCTGCAATTCCCGCGCCTTCACGCGATCGTTCAGGAACGCGGGAATGACGTCATTGATGATTTGATCCCGCAACGCCGGCGTCTCGATCGGGAACGCCAGCTCGATTCGCCGGTAAAAATTGCGCGGCATCCAATCCGCGCTGGAAAGAAAAACCCGCGGCTGCCCGGCATTTTCGAAATAAAAGATCCGGCTGTGCTCGAGAAATCGGCCAACGATGCTGATGACACGGATGTTTTCACTGAGACTTGGAACTTTCGGACGCAAGCAACAGATTCCGCGCACGACCAGATCAATGGTTACATCTGCGCAGGACGCTTCGTAGAGCTTCTCAATGATCTCCTGATCCACCAGCGCGTTCATCTTCGCAACGATGCGGGCCGGCTTGCCTGCCAGCGCGTTGTCGCGCTCCCGTTCGATCAGCTTGACGAACCGACTGTGCATGTCGAACGGCGAGACCATCAATTTTTTCAATCCCGGATACCCGGCGAGGCCGGTAAGGGTATTGAAAACGGTCGCCACTTCTTCGCTCAGCTGCCGTTCACTGGTGAGCAGACTGAAATCGGTGTAAATGCGTGCGGTCCGCGAGTGATAATTTCCCGTGCCGAGATGGACGTAACGCCGGAGTTCGTCGGCGTCACGCCGAACGATCAGCAACGCCTTGCAATGCGTCTTGAGACCTACCACACCATAGATCACGTGCGCGCCGACTTCTTCCAGGCGTCTCGCCCACTGAATGTTGCTCGCCTCATCAAAACGCGCGCGCAGCTCGACAATCGCGGTAACCTGTTTTCCTGCGTTAGCCGCGTCGATGAGCGCCTCCACAATGGGCGAGTCCCCGCTTGTGCGGTACAGTGTCATTTTAATGGCAAGCACCTGCGGATCTTTTGCCGCCGTCTCGACCAACTCGACGACTTCATCGAAACTGTCGTACGGGTGATGCAGCAACACGTCCTGGCGCCGTAACACTTCGAAGAAATCCGCGTGTGGCGGCAACGCAGGATCGCGGGCCGGTTGGAACGGACGGTCTTTCAGTTTGGCAAACGCGTCGTTGGCAACCAACGGAGCAAGATGCGTCATCGTCAACGGGCCATCGAGCTTGTAAGCGTCCGCTTCAGATAGACTGAAAAACTCGAGAAGCAGCTCGAGAAAATCTTTCGGACAATCCGCTTCCACTTCCAACCGCACGGCGTTGCCGCGGCTGGAGCGTCGCAGTTCGTGCTCGATCGTTCGCAAAAGATTCTCCGCCTCCTCATCGTCAATGTAGAGATCGCTATTCCGGGTGACGCGAAACGCGTGCACGCCGTCCAGGATTAAGCCGGGAAACAATTCGCCGATGTGCTGTTTAATTAGAGACGCCAGATAAATGTATTCCCACGGCTCGTTCGCACCGGCGCCGCGAGGCATCAGAATAAGCCGCGGCACAACGCGCGGCACTTGAACAATGGCATGCAGCGGCTCGCCGCGACGACGCGTCTTCGCTCGCACCAACAGATTGTGGCTGCGATTCAACAGATGCGGGAATGGATGACTGGCGTCCACGGCCAGCGGCGTCAGCATCGGGAAAACTTCCTGCTGAAAGTAGCGATTTGCCCAGGCACTGCGTTTCGTCGACAAGTCCGCGATCTCGCGCACATAGATCCCGTTCTTCGCCAACTCCGGCAGAAACTCGTTTTTCCAAAGCGCATACTGTGTCGCCACAAGCTCGCGCACCGTCTTCTGGATGCGGTCGAACAACTCCGTGGGACTCAACCCGTCAGGACCAACATCGCTCGTCTCGCTTTCAATCTGTTGTTTGATTCCGGCCACGCGAATCTCGAAAAACTCATCCAGATTTGAGCTGAAAATCGTGAGGAACTTAACCCGTTCAATGAGTGGTTGCGTAGGGTCCTGCGCTTCCTCGAGGACGCGTTGATTGAACGCGAGCCAGCTCAGCTCCCGGTTGATGAAATTCTTCGGATCGCCAAAACGGTCGTGGAGAGTTTGGACAACCTGCGGAACAGCGGCCGCATCGCTTTTTTCTTCAGTGCGGGGAATGGCCTGGGCCTGCGGCATGTTCAACGATTGCCGATCAGCCGCGTATGCGCAACGCCGCGTCTCAGACAGAGGCCGCCACGTTCTTGTGCCTGATGTCTTCCGCAACCGCGGTGTAAACGGCATCCTCGGCAATGTTGGTTGCGTGATCGCCGACCCGTTCGAGAGCGCGCGAAATCAGGATGAGGTTAAAATACCCGCGCAACTGCTCGCTATCCTCCATCATCCGGGCGGTTAGTTTCGTGTTTGCATCGCGATTCATATCGTCGAGTTGCTTGTCGCGGCTGCAGACCGAGTGCGCCAGCTCGATATTTTCACGCACGTACGCGTTAATGGCGTCCTTGAACATTGACATCGCGTTCGCCTGGATTGGCACGATCATTTGCACTTCAGGCAACGGCGGATGCCGATTCAACTTGCGCGCGCGTTTCGCGATGTTCGTGGCCTGATCGCCCACCCGCTCGATGTTTGGCGAAAGTTTAATGGCCGAAATCACACGCCGCAGATCCGAAGCCACCGGCTGGAAGCGAAGCAAAATTTCGAATCCGTCCTTGTCGATCTGTTTCTCCAATTGATCGATCTCTTCGTCATCCGCGATTGCGTGTGTGCAGAGATCGTCATTGCGCTGCAGCAAGCCCTTGAGTGCTCGATCCAGGCTGCGCTCAGCCAGGCCAGCCATCATCAGCAGGTCGTTGCGCAGCGATGTTAGCGCTTCATCGAATGTCCCAAGAATATGCTTCGGTATCACCATTATGGTCCTCGCTGTTTGCTGTTCATAAATTCGCGACGCGGACAACGGGCGCGTTTAGAAATCACCCAAATCTCCCAGTGATGTAATCTTCCGTCTGTTTCTCGTTCGGATTGGTGAAAATTTTCGTGGTCGAACCAACCTCGATGAGCCGGCCCATGTAAAAGAAGGCGGTAAAATCGGAGACGCGTCCCGCTTGCTGCATGTTGTGCGTAACGATGACGATCGTGTATTGCGTTTTCAGTCCCTGGATCAGCTCCTCGATCTTCGCGGTAGCGATCGGATCGAGCGCCGAGCATGGTTCGTCCATCAAAAGAACTTCCGGTTCCACAGCTAGCGCGCGCGCAATGCAGAGCCGTTGTTGCTGGCCACCGGAAAGGCTCGTTCCGGATTTGTGCAAATCGTCTTTCACTTCATCCCACAACGCCGCCATCCTCAATGATTGCTCAAGCCGTTCGTTAAGGAATCTCCGATCGCTCACACCATTCAAGCGAAGGCCGACGATGGCGTTTTCGCCGATCGACATGGTCGGGAACGGATTGGATTTCTGGAACACCATACCCACGCGCCTGCGCACAACTGCCGGGTCCATACTGCTTGCGTAGAGATTTTGGCCGTGAAGGAACACGCTGCCTTCGATGCGCGCGTGTGGCACTAACTCGTGCATGCGGTTGAGAGCGCGGATAAACGTCGATTTTCCACAGCCGCTCGGCCCGATGATCGCGGTGACGGCTTTGGCGGGCATGTCCAGACTCACGTTGTCAATCGCGCGCTTCGATCCGTACCACATTGAGACGTTTTTGGCCTCCATTGCCAGAGGAAGCGCCTCTCCCTCTGTGTCTAACAATACCGCGGCGCCGGGATCGCGAGGTTCAACTACTTCAGGTCGCGACATAGGTGCAGCAATCATCTTGAGAATTTAAGCCGACGCGGTGCGAACACGGGTGACAATTCTCACCAACACATTAACGCAGAAAACGCCTGTGACGAGAACAAGCGCTCCGGCCCACGCCTGGCGATGCCAGTCATCGTACGGCGAGATTGCATATGTAAAAATTTGCAGAGGCAGCGCTGCAATCGGCTCGTTCAGGTCGCGGTTCCAAAAATGGTTGCCGAATGCGGTGAAAAGAAGCGGTGCAGTTTCGCCGCCGACGCGCGCGAGGGCGAGAAGAATTCCCGTGATGATTCCGCGCGATGCGGTCTTCACCACGATCTGGATGATCGTTTTCCAGCGTGCGATGCCCAGCGCGAGAGCGGCTTCGCGATAGCCGGCAGGCACAAGAAGAATCACTTCCTCGGTTGTGCGCAGGATCAATGGGATCATGATTAACCCGAGCGCGAGTCCGCCGGCGTACCCCGAGAAACTTTTGAAACGCAACACGATCAGCCCATAAACGACCACGCCCCAGATGATGGATGGGACGCCATTAAGTACGTCCGCAATGAAGCGCAGCACTGCATTCACACGGGCCGTGCCGTACTCAGCCAGAAAAATTCCCCCAAGCACGCCGACGGGAATTCCAATGACCGACGCAAGCGCCAATAACTCAAGCGTGCCAACGATCGCATTGGCCATTCCACCACCGGGCACGCCGACCGGCTTCGGCAGATTCGTAAAAAATTCGAGATTAACCGCGCCTATTCCGCTCATAAGCACATGAAAAAACACGAGACCAAGCGGCGCGATCACAAGCACGGCGGAACAGAACGTGAGCCCTGAGATGAGCGTGCTCTTGAGCTTGCGCCAACTGTGATGGTCTTTGCGCTGTATCTCCATATTTACTGAACCCTATCTGGCGCTGCGCCTGCGGTAATCGTTTTCAACAGGAGTTGCGCGAGGAGGTTGATCAAAATTGTGACGCCGAACAACACCAGCCCAATCTCGAACAAAGCTTGCAGATACATGTCGGTGGTCGCTTCCGTAAATTCATTCGCGATTACGCTGGCTAGCGTATAACCCGGTTTGAACAATGACGCGGCAATCTGCGGCGTATTACCGATCACCATTGTCACCGCCATCGTTTCGCCCAGCGCACGGCCGAGGCCGAGTATGACTGCGCCGAATAAACCTTTCCTGGCGTAGCTAAGCACCGCAATGCGGGTCACTTCCCATCGAGTTGCGCCCAGGGCATACGCGGCTTCGCGCTGCAAATCAGGAACGCTGCGCAATATCTCGCGCGAGACCGACGTAATGATCGGCAGAACCATAATCGCAACGATGATTCCACCAGCCAGCATGCATGGGCCGTAAATCGGGCCGCTGAAAAATGGAGTCCAACCCAGTATCCGTTGCAGGAAAGGAAACGGATAATCGCGCAGCCACGGGATCATGACGAAAATTCCCCACAACCCGAGAATTACGCTGGGGATCGCGGCCAGCATTTCGATAAGCGAGACGATCGGTTGCCGGATCCAGAGCGGCGCGAGTTCGGTCAAATAAACCGCCGTCGCAATGCTCAGCGGCACAGCGATAAGTAACGCAATCAGCGAGGAGATTGCTGTGCCGTAAATGAACGGCAACGCGCCGTATTGTTCCGCCACGGGGTCCCACGTCGACGTGGCGACAAAATGGAATCGGAATTTTTGGATCGCCTGCCAGGAACCCTGTCCCAGTTGCCAGCCGATCAAAATGACCAGCAAAACCACGGCAAACGCCATCGACAGCGTAAGCCAATAAAATGCCTTATCAGCAAACCGGGACGGCGGCGACATCCGCGCCTGCGCCGGGTGAATCGCGTCTGCTTCCTCGACAGTGACGGCTGACATACTCAAACTGATTACTCGAAGTCGTCCCTACATTTTAATTTCGTCAATCCGTTTCAGGACGCGCTGCTGCAGGTCTTCCGGTAATGGCGCGTAGTCGAGGTCTTTCGCCATTTTTTCTCCCTCCTTTTGAGCCCATTTGAGAAATTCGACCAGCTTCTTTCCTTTAGTGGCGTCTTTTTGCTGTTGGTAAACAAGCAACCATGTCGCGCCTGCGATCGGATAGGCGTTCTCGCCCGGCGCGTTTGTAATTGAGAAGCGAAAATCGTCTGGTATTTGCGCTGTGGCCATGGCTGCGGTGATCGACTCGAGTGTCGGCTTTACGAAACTGCCGGCCGAATTCTTTATGTCCGCATACGGCATTTTGTTCTGGATCGCGTAGATTAGGTCCACGTAACCAAGCGCGCCCGGCGTCTGCTTGATTTGCCCGGCTACGCCCTCGTTTCCTTTTCCTCCGATACCGGTCGGCCAGTTCACGGACGTGTTCGTTCCGACCTTGCTTTTCCATTCCGGGCTGATCTTGCTCAGGTAATCAGTCCAAATGTAGGTCGTTCCGCTGCCATCGGACCGGTGCACTACTACAATGTCTTTATCAGGTAGACTGACCCCCGCATTGAGCGCCGTGATTTTCGGGTCATTCCACTTTTTGATATTCCCCAGAAAAATTCCCGCGATCGTATCGGCATCGAACTTCAAGGCCGGATTTCCAGGGAGATTGTACGCAACCACATCCGCGCCAGCGACCGTGGGAATGTGCAAGAGTTTGCCCGGCGCCTTGGCAAGGTTTTCGTCGCTCATCGGCCCGTCGGATGCGCCGAAATCGACCGTTTGGGCCAGTATTTGTTTTTGTCCGCCTCCGGAACCGATCGATTGGTAATTGAACCGGGCCGACGGATCGACCTTCGCGTATTCGTCAAACCACTTCGAGTAAATCGGATACGGAAACGTCGCACCCGCGCCGTTGATCGTCATCTGCGCCGAAGCGCTTGCGCTCAGTCCAAGAGCGATTGCCAGCCCAAGAAATATTCGTCTGCGGAATTTCATCATGCGATGAAGTTGCCGCACCCCGATTCAGCCGGTCAAAGCCTTTACTGTTACGTTTGTGTGACAGAACCACGTCGCTCCGCGACGTAGTCAGAATTATCCGCAACAAGCCGCGCCGGCTTCGCGCCGATCACGCGCCTTGCACGTCGCTTGAGGTAGCCGCAACTGCACGCGAAGCTCGGCCTCATTTTCACTGATCATTTCAACATGGTAATTGGAGGGCGGAAAATTTTCGTCGCCGTACTCGAAACGAATTTCAGCCGTCGGATCGAGCGGGATCAGGCGCGCGACTTTGTCGTAAATCGAGAGAAATTTTGCTGCGGTCATGAACTCGCCGTTCTCCTCATTTTCAGGAACCCACAGCTGCACGATTGTCTCGTTCCACTGATTCTTCTGGGCGCCGCAATCGACCGTATCGAAGGATGCTGCTTTTAATTCAGTCAGATGATAGCCGCCGTTAATCCTCGTACCGTCAGAGTTAGCAAACACCAATTGCTTCGCTGGAGCTTCTCGTAGCCTGCTGATGAAGTCGTGAGTTGTCATACTGAAGAAATGTCAGCTGTCTCAGCGCCGGAGCAACAGCCATGTTCCCGGACGCAACGGCACCCGATTACGCCGAGAGCTGCGCCGAGAACTGGTGCTACAAGATAAATCCACAAACCGCT
>DATDAJ010000401.1:0-2719 GCA_036525475.1 Candidatus Udaeobacter sp. | reverse complement strand
GAAAAACGATTACGCGCTGCAAAGAGATGCCATCGCGGAGAGCGTCATCCACGTTTTTCTTTAGCGGCACGATTCCGCCGCGACGATATGAGCCATCGGCAGTGACAAGCGCAATCGCGCCGCTGTCGTTGATCCGGTCGCGGATGCTGTCGGCGCTGAATCCGCCGAACACCACCGAGTGCACCGCGCCAATTCGAGCGCAGGCCAGCATCGCAATCGCCGCCTCGGGGATGTTCGGCAGATAAATGATCACGCGATCGCCTTTTTTGATGTTGTTCCGTTTCAACACATTCGCGAAGCGGCAGACTTCGCGATGCAACTGCTGATAGGTCCGCGTTCGCTTGTCGCCGGGTTCGCCTTCCCAAATTATTGCGGCCTTGTTCCGACGCGCCCCTGCGAGATGCCGGTCCAGACAATTTTCCGAAACGTTGAGTTTGCCGCCCACGAACCATTTCGCGAACGGCGGCTTCCATTCGACAACCTTCTTCCACGGCGCGCGCCAGACCAGCTCCTTCGCTTCGCGCGTCCAGAACCTGGCAGGCTGCCGGATCGATTCTCGATACATTCGCCGATATTTGGCCAGGCTTGTGATCCGCGCTTTACTGCTGAAATGCGGTGCCGGCTTAAAAACGCGTTTTTCGACCAGATGCGATTCAATGTTGTCGTGCATGAGCAGTCCCTAATATGCGCAAGAACTTTTCAGGGCAAACGCGCGCTTCCTCTGTAGCCACCGGCCTGTGTCCGGTCAAATGTGGTTGGTTTGGTTGGACGGCCCACGAGACCGTGGCTACACGTTAAAGATGCTCGAACCGCTGCCCGACGAATATTTCATGCGCGAAGCATTGCGACAGGGGCAGAAGGCGTACGCAGCGGACGAAGTGCCGGTGGGCGCGGTGGTTATGCGCGATGGCAAAATCATCGCGCGCGCGCATAACCAGGTCGAGTTACTCAAGGACGCGACCGCTCATGCCGAAATGCTTGCGTTAACGCAAGCTGAAGCGGCCGTCGGCGATTGGCGTCTGATGGATTGCGATCTTTATGTGACGAAAGAACCGTGCGCTATGTGCGCAGGCGCGGTCGTTCACACGCGAATCCGCCGCGTAATCTTCGGTTGTGCAGATCCGGCTGCCGGAGCCGCCGGCAGCGTGATGAACCTCCTGCAGATGCCGACCTTTAATCACCGGTGCGAGATTACATCGGGTGTTTTGCAAAAAGAATGTGCTGCGCTCTTGCAGGATTTTTTTCGCAAACGCCGCGACGAGCAAGGCTCGACGACTTTCTAGTCTCCGCTGGGGTGTCACAGCACGCACGCTAATTTTCCGCACCTCGCCACGGTGACGTCATAACGAACTTGCGTCGGAAAGTAACAAACGCGTTACTTTTCGATTCGCTGCTAAGGGTGATTCTGATTGACATAACGACAATCGCGTTCCTAGCGTCCAAACGGGAGAAATATGATTATGAAAACAAAAAACATTGGTTTTTGGGTAATAATCGCACTGGCTGTGAGTATGCTCGCCGCACCGGCAGTTTACTCGCAGCATACGGAGCGTTTTTCCGCAAGGCTCAGCGGAGCGGAGGAGGTACCTCCAATTAATACCGCCGGCTCAGGCGACTTCGAGATGTCGATCCAGCAGGGCGTGATCACCTTCGAGTTAAACTTCTCGGACCTGTCATCACCGCTTGCTGTGGCCCACTTGCACTTCGGACAGCGCAACGTGGCAGGTGGCGTGATGATATTCCTGTGCGGCGGCGGGGGCCAACCGGCCTGCCCTGCGACCACTGAAGGCACCATCACCGGCACCATCACAGCGGCCAATGTTACAGGACCCGCAGCCCAGGGCATTGCGGCAGGCGACCTCGACTCGGCCTTGGCGGCCGTGCGCGACCGTCTATCCTATGCGAACATGCACACAGCGAATTTCGGCGGGGGAGAGATTCGCGGCCAAGTCCGTCGGGGCAGGGGACACGGTCATCATTGACCAATGAAGTAACTCCGACGCGTCGCATGCGCACGACGAATTTTGCCGCGGGTGAGATTCGCGGCAACGTTCAGCGGGGCGGGGGGCACGGTAACGCTGGCGAGTAATTGCGGAATCGGGCAAGTGCTTCGCGCACTTCGCCCGTTGCCCCGTGAGAGCGTCACGCTTTTACGGAGGATGAGTCGGCTTCAGGGGAAAAGAAAAGCTGGCTTGGAATTGCTCCAAGCCAGCTCCTTAGGCCTCACACTAACCGGTGTGCTAATAGCGGTAGTAATATTTCTTGTGGTATTTGTGACCTCGATGACCCCTGTAGTAGTATGTGGGTCGACCGTAGTAAGTGCGGTAATATGGAGAACCTCCGTAATAGCTGTAATAGCTACGTGGGTAATATACGTACCCCGGATATCCGTAGCCGTAACGATATCCCGGATAACCGAAGCCGATCCCGACTCCTCCGACCCCGATTGAAACCTGAGCGTCAGCTTGTTTTGCCGGAACCAAAGCCAGTCCGATTGCTACCAATGGAAGTAAAAGCAGTTTTTTCATTTATCCTCCTATTTATGAATTTCCCCGTTGTTTGTGTTTGCGGAGGGACTGAAAACTCTTGGCACGGAGCTCACGGCGCATCCCAAAATCGCGCCTTTCCCCTTTTTATTTGATTCGGATACGAACGATGTCGCGGTTCCTCTCGCAGACAAAAATCCGAAGAAATTGGACTTGTAGATTGAGCTAAATTT
>DATDAJ010000400.1:0-2566 GCA_036525475.1 Candidatus Udaeobacter sp. | reverse complement strand
GAATCCCGTTTGATTACCGGCTCACGCGCGGGGCGATCCAAATCTTTTCGGATACGATCAAGGATTCCGTTCACAAATCGTCCTGAATCGGCGCCGCCGTATGCCTTCGCCAGTTCGATCGCCTCGTTGATGGAGACGACCGGCGGAATGTCGTCGCGGTAAAGCATTTCATAAATCGCCAGCCGCAGAACATTGCGGTCCACCGCTGAAATCCGGCGAAACTCGTAGTTTTCGCAGTAACGGCGGATACGCTCATCGATATCCGGCAAATGCGCCACCATACCTTCGATTAATGGCTGTGCGAATTCGCGCACCCGCTCTGGCGCTGGGCAAAACTCCCAGAACTCATCGATCTTGTCCGGTCCTTCACCGCGCTGAAGATCACGCCAGAAATGATATTGAACCGCAGCTTCTCTAGCGCGCCGTCGTTTACCCATTATCCCTCGGCGATTTGGAAACCGCCGCTCCTTGTTTGCTACGAACTTCCGACAAAACGTTCGCGATTTCCACCGCTGCGCGCGCGGCTTCAGTTCCGCGGTTGATTTTATTTTCAAGACAACGCGCGCGGGCCTGGTTTTCGTTATCAAAACTGAGTACTGCGTTGATTACCGGTACGCCGTGCTCTATGGCGATGCGCTGTAAGGCATCAGTAACCGAGCGACTCAGGTTTTGTGCGTGATTGGTTTCGCCTTGCAGAATCACCCCACACGCGATGATCGCATCGGCTTTGTTTTGGATCGCAAGTTCGCGGGCGACCACGGGAATCTCGAACGAGCCAGGGACGCGATGGATCAAAATCGTATTGTGTGGCGCGAGGGCGCGCAGCTCCTGCGTCGCGTGATCGATAAGCCCATCCACGTATTGCGGATTGAACCGACTCGCAACGATGTGGAACGTACGGACGGCTTTGGCGACTGGCGGACGAGACGGTGTCGATTTCGACATCGGTTGTTCAGATCTGCAATCGGCAATCCGCAATCACAGCAAGTGCCCAAGCTTCGTCTTTTTTGTTTCGAGATATTTCTCGTTGTGCGGATTGGCTTCAGCCCGGATCGGCACCTGCTCAATCATTTCCAAACCGTAACCCTCCAGGCCGACAACTTTTTTCGGGTTATTGGTGAGGAACCGGAACTGTCTGACGCCGAGATCGAAAAGAATCTGTGCGCCGAGCCCGTAATCGCGCAGGTCAGTTGCGTATCCGAGTTTCGCGTTGGCCTCTACGGTGTCGAGTCCTTCCTCCTGCAACTTGTAAGCGTGGATTTTTGCCGCCAATCCAATACCGCGGCCCTCTTGTCGCATGTAAACCAGAACGCCCTGGCCTTCCTCCTCGATTTGCCGCAGCGCCGCGTGCAATTGATTTCCGCAATCGCACCGGCGCGACGCGAAAACGTCACCGGTGCGACACTGACAGTGCACCCGCACCAGCGTCGGTTTGTTCTTGTCGATCCGACCTTTCACGAGCGCGAGATGATGCTGCCCATCGACCTTCGAGCGATACAAATGCAAATCGAAATCGCCGTAGTCGGTGGGCATTTTTACGATTTGCTCCAGCTCCACGAGTTTCTCGCTCTTGCGTCGAAAGGCAATCAAGCTCTGGATCGTGCAAATGCGCAGCCCGTGTTTGTTGCGGAACTCCATCAGCTCCGGAAGCCGCGCCATCGTGCCGTCGTCGTGCAAAATCTCACAGAGCACGCCCGCCGCTTGCAGGCCTGCCATTCTTGCCAGATCCACGGCCGCCTCGGTGTGACCGGCGCGTCGCAGCACGCCGCCGTCTTTTGCGCGTAGTGGAAATATGTGACCCGGTTGGTTCAAATCTTCCGGCGCTGATTTCGGATTGGCGAGGGCCAGTATTGTCGTCGCGCGATCATAGGCGCTTATGCCGGTCGTCACACCTCGCGCCGCGTCCACTGAAACGGTGAAGTCGGTGTTATGCTTTTCCCGGTTTTGCGCCACCATGCGTTGCAAGCCGAGCTGGTCGGCGCGCTCATTGGAAATGGGGACGCAAATCAAGCCCCGGCCGTGCGTCGCCATGAAATTGACCGCTTCAGGCGTCACTTTTTCCGCCGCCATGACCAGATCGCCTTCGTTCTCGCGATCTGCATCGTCGGTCACGATCACCATGCGCCCTTTAGCGATGTCGCTAAGAACATCGTCAATCGCGTCGAACTGAAATGTTTCCTTCGACCTTGAGATCATTGAACAATACCATTACGTCCTGGCAGTTGAACGAGCAACTCCTGCTCGTGCTCCTGCTGGTGATCGATCACATTTCAACCATCGGAAGCATCAGAGCGCGCATGTCACTTCGCGCTGGAAGCGACAATTGCCTCCGGCCGGTACATATCGCGATTGCTGCCCTGAAATTCGGCCTTCAGTTTGACGGTAAACCGCGAAAGATCCACAAGATCCCATCGCGTGACTTTCCACGTCGCGTTCGGAGAACCCGATGCAGTTTCACGCGGCGCATGCTCAAATCCAACGACAAAGTGCACCGCGTCATCGCGCACTTTATTCGTCGACTTCTTCGGCTCGAAATAAAATGTGCGGAAACTGCTGTCGCGACTTC
>DATDAJ010000399.1:0-2377 GCA_036525475.1 Candidatus Udaeobacter sp. | reverse complement strand
TGCTCGGTTTATATGCGAGTAGATTCGGCGGCGATCGTCTCGTCGAATGGCTCTTGGCTATTCCTAAGCTAGATCTGCGACTCTAAGTTACGCCGAACCCTGGGCGCTGAGGTTGGAGAGTTACAATCGAAGCTCGGCAGCTTCGCCATCGCGGCGTTAATCGTAAATCAGAATCCGTGCAATCTTCTAATGGATGAATTCTAAGGCGATTGAGAACGCGATTAAAAAGATGATCACCCATTCCAACAATTCCATGCGCTGGTTCGTCGCCTGACCGGAGATTTTTTCGTAAATACTTTCGAGCGTCTGTAATTTGCGCAGAATGCTCGAGTCCCAGTCGTCGAGGTGAAACCGGCGATTGGCGATGCGATAGACCCGCGCCAGATACTGATCGCCAAGCAGTTTTAGCGTGTTATTGACGCCCTCGAATAAAGTGGCGTTGTCGACTTGCAGCTCGGCCAAGCTGCGCAGATCAGCGCTATAGGAGGCAAATGCGCGCTGCAGGCCCCACGATTGCCGTGGCAGCGTGGCGTAAGCTTGATCCAGGGCATGATCGAGCTTCTGGTCGACGTAGCGCATCTCCAGCAACTCCACATTGGCGAATTCGAGGACCGCGCGGACATCTTCGCCTTCGCGGTCGATGAGCAGCGCGGCGTTCCAATCGACCACCGTGACATCCTCGACGCCATAGGAAACACGCGCCGAGAGCGCGTCGTCAACCTCCTGATCGGAAAGCGTTTGACGCTCTGCGCGAAGAATCTGGGCGATTTGACGGGCCTGCTTCGAGCAAAAAAGATTCGCGTCCAACGGTTCGTTAAGATTTTCGACATGGAAAATGACGTAGTCCTCGACGACCGAAGAGTGGTGCGGTTGCACGGCAGCATCGCCGATGGTTTTCAAGAGCCCTTCGACTCGCAACCGTGAATCTGCGAGCAGCGCTTCATTGTCGTAAAGCTCCTCGCTGAGAGTGAGCAAATCCTCAAACGGACCTTCAATCGGCAGCGAATAAATAACCGCCACCGCGCCGAAATCGTAAATCATTACCTCCGAGCTGGCGCGGGTGGTAAATTTGCCGACGCTAATCGGTTTGGTGTCCTGGTTCATTCTCAAAGGCGGTGGTTGATACTCGAAATAGCTCGGCGTGCGTCTCTTATGCGCGATGGTCGGCCGCTCGGTTTCCTCATCTGTGCGCCGTTCGGCTTTGGCGAGATCGATAGAACGCGCCGCATCGTACGCGAAGATTGCGTAGCATAACCCTTTTTGAATGGTTGCCGTCGAGATTGGCGTCGGCTGAAGTTCGGTGCTCATTCTCATTTCAATGTAGCACCGGCAAACCTCAAGAAGGAAGTTCGCAGGATTAAAAATGCCAAGGGGCGCGGCTTATCGCGCCCCTTGGCAAATACAAATCGATGGGATGCAGTTAGTTCAACGACGGATCGCCGGCGATTTCTTTGGTAGCCGGGATTTGCGGCTTTCGTCGCGTCGGGTTGCGTAAGATTTGCAACGATTTCTGTTCGATCTGACGGATGCGCTCGCGCGTGACCGCAAACATGTCGCCCAGCTCTTCGAGAGTGTAATCGCGTTTTTCCTCGATGCCGAAACGCTTGCGCAAGACGGTCTCCTGTCGCGGCGTCAGAACCGCTAAAGCTTTTCGCACCTCGGACTGAAATAGCCCTTCCAAGGCCTGACTCTCTGGCTGGGGACGGATGCGATCTTCGACAAAGTCGCCGAGCTCGTCACCGTCTTCCCAGATCGGAGTTTGCAATGAAACAGGCTCGCCTTGGGTTTGCACCAGCTTGAGCAGTTCGGCAACGGACACGCGCATTTCTTTGGCGAGTTCCTCGGGGCGTGGATCGCGGCCCAATTTACGTTGCATCTCGCGCGCCGTTTGGATCACCTTGTTTCGCGACTCAACACGATGCACCGGGACGCGAATTGTATGACCGGTATCGATCAGCCCGCGGGTAATGCCTTGTCGGATCCACCAAGTCGCATAGGTAGAGAAGCGAAAACCAAGTCGGTAATCGAACTTTTCCACCGCCCGCATTAACCCCAAATTGCCTTCCTGAACGAGATCGAGAAAACTCAAACCACGGTTGATATATTTCTTCGCGATGCTGACGACCAGACGCAAATTGGCCTCGGTGAATTCTTTCCGTGCCGCTTTGACACGGGCTTCGCCTTCGTGAATGCGCCGAGTTTGTTCCTTCAGTTGATTGGCTGTGAGTCCGGCGGTTTGTTCGATCCGCCGGATCTCGGATAGCGCGGCTTCTTTCTTGGCCCGCGAATGGCCTCGCGTTTGTGCTTCGAGTCCGATCATCCGCTCGGTCAGTCCGGTCAATTGCCCGATCATTCGTTCGATTTGTTCCGAAGAAAG
>DATDAJ010000398.1:0-4468 GCA_036525475.1 Candidatus Udaeobacter sp. | reverse complement strand
ATTGGCAGCCACAGGCCAGAAGAGCGCTGAATAGGCAAAAAACGGCGTCGTCGAATGACCATGAAAATCACAATTGCTGCGGTGATCTTCATGGGATCGATGATGCTGGTGCGGGCGGACCAACTCATTGAAAGCGTGCAACAGGCTCTCAAGGATGAAGGTTTCTACTACGGTGAAGTCAACGGCGACATGAATGCGAGTCTCACTGCGGCGATTCGCCGTTATCAAATTCGCAACGGTCTGCAGGTTAGCGGCGAGCTAAATGATGAGACCCTGCGATCGCTCGGAATTAATTCTTCCGGGTCGTCGCGCCCAACGACGAAACCTGCATCACCGACTCCTGCGGCTGGGGCTGTGCCTGGCGAGCCCGATTCCGACGAAACTGAAACCGGAAGTCCCGCCCCTCCGGTTCAGCCTTTCGGTAACCCGCCACAAGACCAGCAGGTTTTTCCCTCGACTCCCATGGGTCCGGCCGGTTCACCGGGGCCAGTTTTTGCCGACACGCCATTTCAGAATGCTCCTCCCGGCATACAACGCAATGTGATTGTCTCGGCGCAGATCGCCCTCGCTCAGTATGGATTGTATCGTGAGCAAATTGACGGAATCTACGGACCCGCGATGGAATTCTCCCTGCGTGCCTACCAAGCGCGAGCGAGACTGCAGGTGACTGGTCGGCTGGATCTGGAAACCCTCGTGGCGCTGCGCTTATTACCCGGCCCGCGTCAGCAGTTTCATAATCCCTACCGCCAGCGCATGCGTCCGATGCCTGGGCCGCCGATTCGCGGTCAATGGGAACCCGACTAGTCTTATTTTGGATTATCAAAACGCACCGACTGCAGTTCCGCGAAAACTGTGCCCACGAAAATCTGTGCGTCGACGCGAAGGATAAGCCGCTCGGCATCGTCTGACACCCAGATTGTGGCACGACGAAATTTTTTGTGCGGCTCCAATTCGAGATGTTTCCCAATGCGTTTGAGTCGCAGATCAAGTTTGATCGCGTTGTAAGTGCCGGCGCGCACGGAGGTTTTTTCTCGTCCGGTTACAGTCACAATGGCCACGTAAGCATTTGTCGCCGCATAAATCGGCAGACGATACACGCTCCCTTGTTTGAGCGGCTGACTGCGCAGGTAAAGCGCCGCGGAATGCAAATCGAACAAGTCAGGCAAGGTAAAGTTCCGCGTGGTTGTCTTGGCGGCGGCGCCCTCGCCTTCGGTTCGTGTTCGAGTCACTCCGCTGTTAGTGAAAGCGAGATGGGTGGCGATTTTTTTTGATCGATAGCTCTCGCTTTGCTGCGTTTCAATCGGAGCCAATGTTTGGGAGTTCGCAACGGCGCGATACGTGACATCCAATTTCCACAAGGCCCGGACGAAATTAACGGTTCGACCTGTACCTTCGAGTTGAAACCTGTCGTTCGATGGCTTGGTAAAGTGAACCTCGCCGGTGGCCGCAGGCACTCCAGACCACCCGAAGCGATAGGACACGCGCAGAGGGCGCAACTCTGGAAAATTCCCAGGCGGCTCTTTGCTGAGTGTCGCCTGCCAATCCGCAGCGAATGAACCAGTGCAAGACGCGAGCAGGATCGTGATCGCGCATTTTGTTATTCGGAGTCGGAATCGAAAAAACATTCTTTTGAGGTTCGCAGCTGCTCACGACCATCGCCGTGCCAGCAGGCGATTTCATCCGTACAAAAAAATACACGCGAGTTTAGCCCGCGTGTATCTTTGAAATTCGAGGCGAACCTCAGGGCTTCGTAGCTCTTGCTGCTGCCGGCGTGACGGACGCGTTTGTTGCAGGCTTCCTGGTCGCAGCTGTAGCGCGACCAGGTTTGTTTAGCACTTCGATGATTTCGTTTGTGAAATCAACGTTCTCCGGCGCGTACAGCACGACAGGAACCCCATTGATGCTGACGCCCGATTTATCCAACACAAAATCGAGGCTCTTGGTTTTGACTTTCTCCATGACGACGTCGGTAATTTCCTTCACGATTCCCTCGCGCATTCGCATCAATTGCTCCTGCAACTGACGCTCCCGCGTCTGGCGAAAGTCGCTGATCTCGCGCTCCATGGTTTTGATATTTGCGATTTTGTCATCGCGCTCCTTGGCCATGCCCGTCTTTTTATCCGCACTCAATGCCGGAGACTCAAGCTGCTTGTTGAGATTGTTGATTTCATCGAGCGCTTTTTTGTAAGCTTCCGCCCGGTCATCGTATTCCTTTTTGGCGGCGTTCTTGGCCTCGTTGATTTTTTGCTCGGCGTCCTTGGTTTTAGTGTAATCCTTGAACGCGCGCTGCATATCGACCGTTCCAATTTTGGCTGTGCCCTGCGCGAAGGCCGCAATCGGAGCAGCCAGCGTCAGCGCAAAGAGTATTGACAGAGACTTTTTCATAGAAACAGAGGATATGGTTGGACGAATCGCGTTAGACTGCAACCACATATATTCGTTCAAAATTGATAGCCCACGTTAAAGTTGAAATGGCCGCCGCCGTTGTACCCGTCACGCATCACCGGGTATCCGTAATCGAGGCGTAGTGGACCGATCGGCAAATCAAGTCGAATTCCGATTCCGACATCCGAAGCCATATGATTGAAGCCGAAAGACCACGCGTCGCTATTCACGAAACCCATGTCATAAAAAACTGCGCCCCGCGCTTTTTCAATAATCGGGAAAGTCCATTCGAACGTGGCGCGCGCCATTGATTGACCACCAACAGGCTCGCCGTTTTCATCCTTGGGGCCCACTTCCCGGAACGGGTAGCCACGGAGATTGTTCGAACCGCCAAGGAAGAGCCGTTCGTAAATTGGCACCTGGTTGCCGCTACCCCATTGGCTTACCGTCGCGATTTCGCCGTTGATGAGCAGGATTGTATCCTTGGGTAAACGGAAATATTGCGATCCCTCCAGATCCCACCCGTAAATCTGGACATCGCCTCCCAGAAAACCGCCGGCGATAAAGGGGGACAAACTAACACGTTGTCCGCGGCGGGAAAGCAAGGGATTGTCGCGCGTATCAAGGACCACACTGGTAAAAACTTTACTTTCCACTGACGATCCCTTTTGCGACTGGATGAACTCAGAGGCGCTAGGATCCACGTTAAAGATATCGACGTCCTGCAACGTATATCCCAGGGTGCCGTACACGTACGCGTTGATTGGCTTGCGCAGCTCGAATAACAACCCGTAATTGCGCTGATTGTATTGGGAGCTCAAGTAATTCGCCTCAGTGTAAAAGGCCTGGCCACTCAGCGAAAGACGTCGATCGAGGAAGTAAGGTTCAGTGATCGTCAGAATAAAATCCTTTCGCTCGGTTCCATACTGAAGACGTAACCGGAATTTTTGCCCCCCGCCGGTGAACGAAGGCCAGTTGAACAGATCGAAATTGCCTTGGGTGAGTTCCGCAAACCCTACCAGTTTATCGATCGTGCTAAAGCCACCTCCAAAACTGAGTGAACCCGTCCGCTTTTCCTGGACGAGAATCGTTAGATCTTTCCGCCCCGGTATATCTGTTTCTTCCGGGTAAGTCTCGACCTTTGCAAAGTAACCCAGGTTATCCAGACGTTTCTTCGTGGTGTCTACACGGACCGTGTTGAAAACATCTCCCGGGGCGACGAGCACTTCGCGGCGGAGAACCTTGTCCTTTGTGCGCGTATTCCCCTCAATATTCACCCGATTCACAAACGAGCGGGGGCCCTCTTCGATAAGGTAATGCACGTCGATGAGCGCGGGCCCGGCGGGCGTGCCCTCGGGTGTAATCACGAGATCGACGTAGCCTCCGCTGCCGTATGCGTCGGCAACGGCCTTGGCGTCGTCGCGGAGCTGTTTCGGCGAATAGACGCTGCCCTCTTTCATTTTTAAGAAGGCGCGAACTCTTGCATCGCTGCTATGCTCGTAACCGGAAATCGTCAATTTGCGGACGTGATATTGTGGACCTTCCGCAACCACGATCGTGATGATCATCGGGCCCTTCGGAGTGCGATCTTTGCGCACTTCCTTTATTTCCACGTCGATGAAGCCGTGGTTTTGGTAGTACTCTCGGACCTTGTCTAAGTCCTGTTCCAACTGAACTTCATCAAGCCGACCTGTCTTATCCATGAAATAGATGAACGTTCTGCCACGGGTTTTCATCTGTTTGCGCAATGTCTTTTGGTTAATGTGCGCGTTGCCCTCGAACCGAATCTGGCTTATCGCGCCTTTGACGCCCTCGTTCACCGCGAAAACGACGCGCGCTGTGCCGCGTTTCTCGTCGATTGGATCCACGCGGAATTCAACGCTGACGTCGTTGAATCCGTGCCCCTGATAAGTTTCGATGATTTTTTCGCGCGATTCCTCGAGTGCCTGCTCGTCAACGGCTTGGTTAAGCCGCACTTTGATTTCTTTGCGCAGTCTTTTCGGTTTGATCCGTTCGGCGCCGGTGATTTCGATCTCCCGTACGATTGCCCGCGTTTGAACGGCAACGATCACCTTCACACCGT
>DATDAJ010000397.1:0-2849 GCA_036525475.1 Candidatus Udaeobacter sp. | reverse complement strand
TGCCGCGGTAAAACGTTCGATGACATTGCTTTCGATGCCCCACGTCACTGGGCTCACGAAACCTTCCGGCGGCGGCGGCGTGTAGTTTGAGCTGATCTTCAAAATTTGCGCCACGAGCGTCGGATCGTTAGGAATCCAGTTACCCATCACAATGCGACCCCCCGGTCGCGTGACGCGCACCATCTCTTTGGCGACTTCGAACGGCTTGGGCGCAAACATTGCGCCGAAAATGCTGACGACGAGATCAAAACTCTTGTCCGGCACCTGCTCCAGATTCGAGGCGTCACCCTCTTGAAACTTAAGATTCGTCAGGCCGTGCTCCGCAGCGCGCCTGTTCCCAGCCTCGACCAGATTCGGCGCGATATCGATGCCCAGCACGTCGGCACCGAGTTTCGCTGCGGGCAATGCTGTAGTGCCATCGCCGCAACCGAGATCCAGCACCTTACGTCCTTTTGTTATTCCAAGTCGCTGCACGAGCGCCTCGCCGCTTTCGCGCATCGTGTCGGCGATGCGCGTGAAATCGCCTTTTTCCCAGAGTGCTTTGTTCGGATTCGCAGGAGCATTCATAAACGTGACCTTATCCTTAGCCTTGCTTAGTAGCAATGCGATGAGAAGCGGCATGAGTCGCCGGACCCGATCGAGCAATTTCGGCTTGCTCTACTCCTGAGCCGCCGGTAAACGACACGTCATGCTTTCACAGAAATCCATGAATGCTTTGATAACTTTGGTGGTCGCTTTGGCGTTTGGGTATTCGGCAAACTTGGTCGCTGAGGAGGAATCGAAGGCTGTCACTGTCGTAGTAATATGCGATGACGTCGCCGCCAAAAAGATGATCCACGACTCACTGTTGACACACCTTCGCGCTCGACGAGACCTCGAAGTTGTCGATAAGGGCGGGTACAGTTCGCTAATCGTCTATGCCGAGAAGACGGTTAAGGACCCCAGGAACCCAAACGGCTACGCGTTTGCGATTGCTCATACCAATAGCTATGAACTGAGACTTGCGTATAAAAATCTGCAGGGAGTTGACGACGTAAAGGTACGGGCCGTACGAACTGTCGCCGAGCGTGCTCTCCGGGACGAAATCGGACTTCTACGTCACCTGAACGTCGCGCATCTTGATGGGCTACCGAACGAACAACTCGATGCGCTGACTAAGAGGATCGTGTCTGACTTTCATGAGCAGCAGAAAAAGTCCTAATGGACTGACTGGTGCGCGACAACTTCTTAATTTTTACTTGAAACTCACTCGTTGCCCGCACTCGCTCGCTGCTACCCTCGCAGCTTTACCTTCTATGTCGCTGACCCCGTCAGCTCCATTCTTCCTTCTTCCTTTATTTCGCCGCTTCCAGCTCGGCGCGCATCGCCGACAGACTGACCTCGGACGGCGAGATAGGCGTGTCGGTGTAGGTCACGGTCACACTCTGTCCGTCTTCTTTTGAGAAAGAGGCTGCGCCGCTCATGCCTTCCATCGCGGCGAACTTTTCTTTCCAACCCGCGTCGCGAAATTGTTTCCGAAAGAATTCAACAGCCGCTTTGGCTTTCCCTTTGCCGACAGTGAACTTGATCGAGTCCTTGGTCTGCTTCACGTCTTTCGCATCTGTGGGCAGCGTGACGGCGACTTTCGGTAGCTTGTTCTTTTCGGCCAGCTCGGCGGCTTCTTTTGCCTCCTGGGCTGCTTTCGCTTCCGCCGCGGCGCGAAGCTTTGGAGCCGCCTCTTTTCTTCTGCGATCGAGCTCGGCGATTTCCGCCGCGCTTTGAAAACGAACCGACACACCAAGCTTGCCACTGCCATAATCGTAGGGCACCGAAAGCGTCAGCATTTCCTTCGCCGGATTGCGAAAGATCATGGTCGGCTTTCCATCGACGTCGATCATCTTATCCATCGTCGATTTCCAGCCGGCGGCGGCGAGCGTTTTGCGATAGAAATCGAGGACGGCGTCCTGGTTCCTCGTCGCGAACGTTAGTTCTGGCGGCTCATCCACGTAACGCAAATCTTCGACGTCCTGCGGCGCGGGGATGTCAGATGAAATTAGCTGATTCGAATACTGAATCATGGTCTTGCCACCCCGCGCGGGTGCGGACGAGACAGTCACCGTCGCGAGGATTGCGTTCTTTTTGAAAACGTCGGTATCTCCGGCCTCGCCATAAGGCACCCAACCCTGCGCGACGAATAGATTCCGAATGGCGTCCGCGGTCGCAGGCACGGCCGCATCGGTCTCATACATCGCGGTGGAGTCACCTTGATAAACCGCCTTTACGCCCGGAGGAACCGGGAGCTTGCCGGGTTTCACGTTGCCGAGATTTAGCAGCCTCACCGACACGCCGCTCGCTTCAAAGGGAATTACCGAGAGCGAGACGACAAACCCGTCGCGCGCGAACATTGCGCTGGCGGATTGATCGGAGATGGAGCTGTTCGGCAATTCCTTCCAACCTTGCGCGCCGAACGCTTTCCGCTGGAATTCCAAGGCCTTCTTCGGATCGCCCGGTGCAACATAGGAAAGATTGGCCACGTGACGCGACTCAGCGGACTTCGCGCCGTCCATGAGCGGTAACGTTGCGAGATCGAGTGCCTTCGCCGCTTCTTCCACTGTAGCCGGCGGTTTGTTTGAATCCGCAGAGGTCGTGTCTTCCGCCGATCCCTTCTTTGATCCACACCCCAAAAAGCAAGCAAGCGCGCAGACCGCGAAGATCTTTTTTATCACGCTGCGAGAGCAGAGGTGAAAAGTTGGATTGGGGAGCAGTCGCCGCGGCGACTTGGGAATCGCGGTCTTTTGAAATGAACGAGTTTCAGAATTCATAGCCCGCGATGATATTGAGGGGATAGCCTCAGTTCGAGCGCGATTTTT
>DATDAJ010000396.1:0-4758 GCA_036525475.1 Candidatus Udaeobacter sp. | reverse complement strand
ATGCTGAAGTCGTCTTTGTTCTCCGGCGGCAATCCGCGGACACGCCGCATAACTCCGGTCAGCTCGTCTCTCGCTTCGGCGAGCTTAGTTTTGTCCTTCACTTTGACGAGAATGTCAGAATCGCTTTTGGCGCTGAAATATTTTTGAAACGCAGGCAACGGCATCACCACAATCGAATCGAGACTGGATAATCCCAAAAATGTGCCCTGCCGTGAGATGACCCCGACTATTCTGAAAGGCTGCCCATTGATCAGCACCGATTTGTCGATCGGGGTTTCAGAAGGAAACAGCGCGTCAGCCACATCGTAGCCGATCACGCACACGTTGGCGCCGCCTCTGGATTCGACATCGTTGAAAAATCGGCCCTCATTAAAGTCGAAAGTCGAAGTGATGAGATAATCCGAGACCGTTCCTCTGATCAGAACGTTGCTGACTTCGCTTTGGCCATTTTTCACGCTGCGCAGCAGACTTGAAGTGGGTACCGCGATTACGAGATTCGTATTCGGCGTCGCAGCGATGATGCGGTTGATCGGCTCGGCGTACTCGGTTTTGATCCTTTTGCGGTCGCGGTAGTTCCACCAATCATCCACACGTTTCCACGGCCATTGCGAGACGTAGAGCACATCATCGCCGAAAATGGCCATGCTTTTGTCGAATCCAACCTGGATTCCGGAGATCGCGGTGCCCATCAATGTCACGGCGACAATTCCGATAACGACACCGAGCGCGGTGAGGGTTGAGCGCGTTTTGTTCGAACGCATCTGCGCCACGGCGATTTTCCAGCTTTCGCTCAGCTCGTACAGAAAGCGCTTCATTGGTACACCGCAGCATCGGCTGGCAGCGGATCTTCCACCGGCAAGTTGTCCATTCCACCGAACCCGCCGTCGTCACTTTCGATTAGTCCATCGCGCAAGCGGACGGTGCGCCGCGCATGATTCGCGATATCGGCTTCATGCGTAACGAGAATAATTGTATGTCCGCGTTGATACAGATTTTCGAAAAGGGTCATGATTTCGTCGCCGGTCTTCGAATCGAGATTGCCGGTCGGTTCATCGGCCAGGATGATGGATGGATCGTTTACTAAAGCTCGCGCGATCGCGACGCGCTGGCGTTGACCGCCGGAAAGCTCGTTAGGCTTATGGTGCAAACGGTCGCCAAGCCCCACCTCTCGTAGCACGCGCGCGGCGCGCTCCCGGCGTGTTTGGGAATCGATCCCGGCGTAAACAAGCGGAAGCTCAACATTCCGTAGGCCGTCGGCGCGCGGAAGAAGGTTGAAAGTTTGAAAAACAAATCCGATCTCGCGATTCCGAATCGCCGCCAGCTCATCGTCGCTCATCGCTGAAACGTCCCGGCCGTTGAATTCGTAACGCCCGGAACTGGGCGTATCGAGGCAGCCGAGCATGTTCATGAGTGTCGATTTGCCGCTGCCACTGGGGCCCATAATCGCCAAATATTCGTTGCTAAGAATTTGCAACGACACGCCACGGAGTGCGTGAACAATTTCTTCGCCCATCACGTAATCTTTCGTGATGTTCTCGATGTCGATAATTATCGGGTCCGATGATCGACTGTCACTCGTCACTTCGCGACTTCCTTGTCGTACGCAACCTTCGCGCCTTCTTTTAATTTCCGGCTGATTGCGCTGTAGCTGCCTGAGATGACTTCGTCACCGGGTTTGATGCCGCTTTTGATCTCCATGTAGGAATCGTCGGCAATCCCTGTGGTCACCTTCAGCATGTGCGCTTTATTGCCGGTCTTGACGAAAACAACCTTGGCCAGCTTTTCGCGTTCTTCTTTTTGGGCCTGTTTCTCGAGACGGTCATTGCTGAGCTCCGCCTTGTTATCGTCCTTGTCGCGCGCGGCGACTTTTTGCTTTTGTTTTTCGATTTCTTCCGGGCTGAGGTTGGTGTCCCCGGTGCGAATCGTCACGCTTTGCATCGGTACCGCGACTGCATCGTTAACCATGTTCGTCTCGATATCCGCGGTGCAACTCAGTCCCGGGCGCAACGCCACATCGGGGTCGTCGACGCGAATTTTTACCTCGAAATTCGTCACTTCCTCCTGTGTGCCGGTTCCGGTCGTTTTTCCGGTGTTCGCGATTTGCTGAACGACACCTTTAAATTTGCGGTCGCCGTACGCGTCGATTTTGATGTTTGCTTTATCCCCAAGTTTCACGTTCACCACGTCATTCTCGTTGACGTCCACGACGGCTTGCATGTGGCTGAGATCAGCCACTCGCATGACTTCGGTCCCGGCAAACTGGTTGGTCGCGACGAGGCGTTCGCCCAGTTTGCTATTTAGAATGGTGACTGTTCCGTCCATCGGCGAATAAATCGTGGTTTTTGAAAGCTGATCGCGCGCCTGGCTTGAGCTGGCCTGTGCCCGTTCGATTTCGTGCAGTGAGCTCTCGTAAGTATTTTTCGCTACGTCGTAAGCTGCTTCCGCGGCATTGTATTCCTGCTCTGAAATCAGCTTTTTCTCGAACAAGTCCTTTGATCGCCGGAAGTCGTGCTCGGTCTTAAGCATCGTCGCTTTTTGCTGAAGGTTTGTCGCTTTCGCGGAGCTAATCGCTGCTTCCTGTTGTTCGAGTAATGCTTTGTAGGAATCAGGTTTAATCTTCACAAGCAGGTCGCCTTTCTTGACCTGCATGCCATCCTCGACGGGCAGCTCGGTAATTTCGCCGGCAACCTCCGGCGAAATTTTCACTTCGGTTTCGGGCTGGACCTTGCCCGTGGCGGAGACGGTCTGCAGAATGGTCCGACGCACCGCTTTTTCCGTTGTCACCGGAATCGGCTTCTCGCGCTTGCCCGCGATGATTAGCGCGATGATCACAAGCAGCACTGCGCCGGCGGAGCCAAAGAAAATCTTGCGCCTGCGACCCTGCCGGCGCTTCTTCGCGGCGTCACGGGCGAGTGGGGGAGTGGTCAAGGCTTGATGCATGGCATGATCGCTTCTTCGGCTGAAGCTATCCCTCTTTAGACTTTCGCCAATCGCGCACGTTCATGCCCCTCAATCGGTGGGATGCAGTCTGCGGCCGGTTTGGATTCAATCAATTTGCGGCCGCGCCTGCTTTTGCCGATCGCATATCTGTTGAATTGCCCATGTGGCATGCTCTGCGATCAATGGCTCCGGGTCGGCTGCCGCGCGTTCGAGCGCCGGAAGGTCGGATGGATCGCCCACATTGCCGAGCGCGACACACACATTGCGTAGAAACCCCCCGCGCTTTATTCGCTTTATCGGCGACTTTCTGAAAAGCGCGCGAAATTCCGCTTCGGTTAAGTCCAAATATTCCCGAAGCGACATGCCAGTGGTTGATCGGCGCGCCGAGAAGGCAGTTTCGCGCGACATACGGGCGAATCGATTCCAAGGGCAGGCGTCCAGACAATCATCGCAGCCAAAGATCCGATCGCCCATGAGCGCGCGAAGCTCTACAGGGATGGCGGTTTTCAGTTCAATCGTTAGGTAAGAAATGCAACGACGCGCGTCCAACCGATGCGCAGCAGTAATCGCGCCTGTTGGACAGGCTGTGATGCAACGCTCGCACGTTCCGCAGCGATTCCGTACCGGCTCATCCGGCGGCAATTCAAGCGTGGTCAAAATTTCAGCGATAAAAAACCACGTCCCGAGCCGCTCATCGATAAGCATGGTGCTTTTGCCATGCCAGCCAACGCCAGCTTGCGCGGCATGATCCCGTTCCAGCACCGGCCCGGTGTCGACATAACATTTCTGCTGTCCGTCGAAGTTGCGAAGAAACTCGTCGATTTTATCGAGCTTAGCCGCGATTACATAGTGATAGTCCTCGCCCCAGGCGTATCGCGCGATCCGGCCTGTTCTTTCTGTAGCTGCGGCCCCGTGGGCCGCGTCTCCCTGAAAATAATTTAACGCCAAAGCAACGATCGAGCGCGTGCCCGGCAGAACCTTTTCCGGATCGCAACGTTTTTCCTCGCCGCGTTGCATGTAATTCATTTCGCCGTGTGCGCCGTTGCGCAGCCATTCGCGAAAGTCATTTGCGTGCGCTGGCGCGTTGCAGGCGGCCACGCGACACGAATCAAACCCAATCTCTCTCGCAAAAGAGACAAACCGCGTCTTCAGTTCTGTTGCCGAAATCTGCATCATGACGCCGTAGCCGGGATCCGTGATTCGGGTTTAGGATTCACTTTCCTGAGTTTCGCCAGAATCGCCACGGCGACTTCTTCATCCGTGAGTACCGAGGTATCGACTCGGATATCCGCGATGTTTGCGTAAAGAGGCCTGCGGGAACCAAGGATTTGTGAGAAAGCCTTTCTCGGGTTTTTCGTTTGCAGCAATGGTCTATTCCGTTTTCGGGAGGCCCTCGCAAAAAGCGTTTCCTCGTCCCCGTCAAGCCACACGATTACACCCTGGCTTCTTAAAATCTCGATATTTTCTTTGCGCAACACGATGCCGCCACCTGTAATGATTATCGTTTGTTCTTGAGTTCGTACGCGGTGAAGCGCTTCTGTTTCCGCTTCCCGGAATTTTCTTTCACCGTGTTCGGCAAAAATTTCTGGAATCGACATCCCGAAATTCGAGGCAACAGCCTCATCGATATCGAGCAAAGCCAACCGCGTTCGGCAATGCAGGCAGCGTCCGACGGACGATTTACCGGCACCCATCATCCCGATGAGCACAATCGATTTACCGACGCCAATCACCCTCGAATATCTCATTAACAACTGGCTTCAGCCAGATTTGTTTCCTGTCATGTTGAGCGAAGCGAAACATCTCTGGATGCGATCT
>DATDAJ010000395.1:0-2718 GCA_036525475.1 Candidatus Udaeobacter sp. | reverse complement strand
CGCCACGTGAAGCCCGTGTTTGCCGACTTCCAGAGACAACGGCACCGATGAACGCGTCAACGAAGAAATGACGGAAATATCGATGTGAATTTGCTCGATCTCGTCGGCGCGCACCGGCTTGACTCGGCGATCGCGTGTCGCCGCGGCCTCGGTCATCTCGATCACGACCTCGCGCAGCGGGTTCGACGGCGTGCAAGTACCGACGCAGCCGCGTAGATTTCTTTTATTGAACAGACTAACAAACGCGCCGTAGCCTATTTTTTCCAAGTAAGGATCGGTCGTCCAGGCGCCTTCAAAAGAGCGCGCGCACGCGACCCTTTCAAGCGTCAGTCTGGCAATTTCCACCAGACGCCGCTGGGAATCGGCCGGAAGGTTTACTTCGACCATGCTCGCCACCGAATCAGGGCGGAGTCTATCGCCGCGGTGACGGGATTACAAGAAATGAGCAATCGCAAAAACGGTCAGGAAGAGCAGTGCTTGCAAGTGCCATAGAAGGCCAGTTGGTGCGAGGTCACCTTGAAGCCTTCATGAGGCAATTTGAATGGCTTAATTTCTTTTTGATTATCGACGAGCACGTCATAGACGTGGTCGCACGTCTCGCAAATAAAATGTTGATGTCTTTCGACCAGCGGATCGAAATGTTGCGAGCGCCCGCGCATCAACACCTGAAGCTTCTGGTCGGCGACTAATTTTTGCAAATTGCGATAAACCGTGCCGAGACTGATGTTCGGCAACTTTCTGCGCACCCGATCGTAGATTTGATCGGCGGTCGGGTGCGATTTGTCTTCCCTGACGGCGTCCCAGACCACTTCGAGCTGTTTAGTCGTTCTTGGTTGTTTGCGCGCTTTCGACACGATCAAGCCACCAGATCTTCCGCCAGGGATTGTTGCGCATCGGGAGCCAGCACGGCTCGGGCCTTATAATTCGGATGATCGATGATTAGCTCGGCGCGCTCGCCGGCGCGGAACGCCTGGCGGGTTTGCGGATCGAACGTAAACCGCACATATTGCACGGCGCTGATTTTATCTTCTTTACTGTGGCCTTCTTCGAAGCGTCCCGGTATGGAGCGTTCGCCGACTTTCAGAAAGACCGCTTCGTCGATGCCCAAAAATTTCAAGAGATCCTCGCGCAAATGGGATTGGTCTTCGATCTCCAGAAAAAGCGTGGCGCTCAGTTCATCGGTGTCCGGGACAAGCTCGTTGTAAACGGCGATCTCTTCGCGAATCTTATCGAGATCGGTGATTTTCTCGGCGCGCAGCATTTCCTGAATTTGAAATGTCACCGTGTCGCGGTTCTCAAATACCACCGAAACACGCTCGCCCAGCGCGATGCGCCGCTTTTTCTTTTTGTCGATGATGTCGTTACGAAATTTCTCGCGCACCTGCTCATAGGCGGCAAAACCAAGAATGTCGTCGAGAACAATCTTTTTCATATCTACTACTGCAGCTTGATCCTAGGTCACTGAATCTGCACCCGTTACTTAAACGGAAGTGATTTCATGTATATTTAAACGCGCCGAATCCGGCTATTCAACCCTGGCGGATAGAGCGCAACCAGAGCCGGCTCCATCCGCCAGTTTGTGACTGCTCGCGTAAGATTAGCTGCCTAGCGTATCGAGTCCTTTAGTAAATCTCCCGGCATGAGATTTTTCGGCTTTGGCTAAGGTTTCGAACCATTCGGCCAACTCCGATAAACCCTCGTCGCGCGCGGTCTTGGCAAACCCCGGATACATTTCGGTGTATTCATAGGTTTCACCCTCTACCGCCGACTTCAGGTTCTTCGAGGTGGTGCCGATGGGTACGCCGGTGCAGGGATCGCCGACTTCTTTCAGAAAGTCGAGATGCCCGAACGCATGGCCCGTCTCCGCCTCGGAGGTGTCGCGAAATAGACCGCCGACATCGGGATAGCCTTCGATATCCGCCACCCGTGCGAAATAAAGATAGCGTCTGTTCGCTTGAGACTCACCCGCGAAGGCATGCTTCAGATTGTCATGACTCTTCGTGCCAGATAAACTTTTTGCCATAAAACTCCTCCTTCTTATTAGTAATAATTACTACTAATAAAATGCTCGCGCCTAGTCAAGCGCGGCTTTGCTTTTTTTGGTGGCGCAGTTCTGTTATTTTTGCTCTATGCGATGGTGCTTTCTGCGTAAGGAATGCTCATGATCTCGATCGACGATTTTCGCAAAGTCGAGCTCAAGGTTGCCACGGTAAAATCAGCCGAGGTCCACCCCAACGCCGATAAGCTGATCGTGTTGCAAGTGGACTTGGGCTCCGAGCAGCGGCAGATTTGCGCCGGCATTAGGAATCATTACACGCCCGAAGAACTCGTCGGGAAACAGGTCGTGGTGGTCGCCAATCTGGAAACCGCCAAGCTTCGCGGGCTAGAGAGTCAGGGAATGCTTTTGGCAGCGTCGGACGATGGCCGCGTGATTCTCCTGACGCCGGAAAAACCGGTGGCCGCGGGCGCGCTGGTAAAATAATTCCCCATCGCGAACCGGCCCTCATCTCACATGATCAAGTTTCTTAAAGGTCGTCCGACGCACTGCCGCATCGACCACGCCGCGGTTCGCTGGAATCTGCGGCAAATTAAGAAAACCATCGGACCGCGCGTAAAAATTCTCTCGATGGTTAAGGCTAATGCTTACGGGCATGGAGCGGTCGAAATCGCGCGAACTCTAGCCAAGTCGGGAAGCGATGCTTTTGGCGTGGCCACCGT
>DATDAJ010000394.1:0-3577 GCA_036525475.1 Candidatus Udaeobacter sp. | reverse complement strand
GGCAACAGTGACAGTCCGTCGCTGCTAGGCACGACTGGATGGGGAATCACGAAATCACCGTCGAAGAAAAATTTCAGGATGGTAATGCAAGCGCCCGCAACCGCGCCATGCCCGGTAGGGTAAGCCGGATGCGTCGGCGAACCTTCAGGGAATGCCTGAGAAAGAAAGTAATCGCCATATCTTGCAAAGCTCCTTTGCACAGCTACCGAGTTGAGAACATTGTCGTTGACACGGCCATCGAGCGTTCCCCCGTGACCAGTCAGAATTTGGCGGACGATGGCGCCGCCGGATTCCGGACGGTGACGCAAATGGACATACCACTTATGATACCAAACGCAGTTCAGTGCAAAGGCAGCGATTGCCGCCACCATCGCTGCGAAGTCGGGCTGACCGAAGGTGCCAAAACCATTCTGCGTCCTGGAGTTAGCGTAAGGATTTCCCGGATTCAGCGGCGCACCTATCGTGTTAAGGACGAGGTACGCCGTGAAATAAGCCTGATACAGCACATCCAGATGAGTATATGCGCCGAGACCGCGGCCGCTATTTAGGTAACGAGGTTGCGGATCCAATTGGTTTTGCAGTCCAGTATTGATGCCATTTTGCACTTGTTGGAAAGTTGCAGCGTCCATCATGTAGTCGATTCCGGCTGCGTAGGTGACCATCTGCTGGTTCATTTCCTGTGCGCCCAGAAAACTCGGGATTATGCCCAACTGGGAGATGTAAGGCCCAATCGTCTCGCCTGGATAGCCGCCACGGAACAACAGATCCGGAGTGACATTGCCATGGTTATCTCTCGGGCCTGCGTAGCTGGGCATCGCTGAAAGCTCTTGTGCCGCCTCAGCAACACTCGCATTCGAAACGTAGTCTGTGAAAGGGACGTCGCGGAGTAGCGACGCCCAGTACAGCTCAATCAGTTCCGTCCCGTATGCTGCACTGGCCAGGGCTGGAGCAGGCGGGACAACTACTGCGTCCACTTGATTGTCGGGACATGGCGCGTTGCCAAACTGCACGGCATCGCTGCCTTCCAACCCGAAAGCGAGGCCGCCTTGCGGGCCGTTCAATCTCCGAGTGCCCCCCATGATAATGTTTTCGAAATCCGCTGGGTGGCCACTATTCAAAGCCCTTTTGAAAGTTTGAAAGGCATGCAGACTCACCAAGCCGATACCCTCCTGAAGAAGGCCTTTGCTGTAGGTGCCGCACTTATCGCGGTAGCGCCCCTCATCGCCGTTCGTTGTGTGGGGCGGAACGGGAATATGAGCTTCTGTGTTAGCAGTCTCAACACGAATTACAAAGCACCGTCTTATACGCGGATCGATTGTCGGACGTGGCACCTGAATGCCTTCTCGCAGAGCAGTCTCGCTAGACTGAGCGGAAGCAAGGACACCCTTGCCGAACACCGCACCACCCGTCAGTACCACGCCGACCTGACCTAAAAACTTGCGTCGGCTAGACACTTTGGAAGCATTGCTGCCCGAAGGTTTTCCTGTTTCGGTAATATTAGCGACGGCATTTTTCTGATTCATGAGAACAGTCATAGAATTTCATACGGGCCTTTAGCCCGCGTAGCCATGCAGGTTTTGGCAAAAAGCAGCCGTTTTTTGCGGTCCGAACCGAACTGGCCAGGCTATTGCGCGACTGACAATAATAATCCTGCAGGCCTGCGGTTTTATCTGACCCGCACCGTTAAAAGCCATAGATGCTTTATCGGGGCGGCTGCGAATACACGAGCACGCCATACAAATGCCAGTACCGCCTGGACCCAATGCTCCTTCGCAATTCGCGAACCTTCCAGTATGCGTTTATTTTCCGATTGCATGCGCACTGAGCGACTCCAAGTCCGCAATTTCATCGGTGGCGAATTCGTCGAACCGATCAGCGGAAAATATCTCGACAACATCGAACCGGCGACTGGTAAACCGTATTCGCAGGTCGCGGACAGCGACGCACACGACGTTGATCTTGCGGTTACTGCAGCTGAGAAAGCGTTTTGCGATTGGTCAAAAAAACCGGCAGCCGAACGGTCGAACTTTCTGCTGCGAATTGCCGATTTGATCGAGCGCTATCTGGAGAAATTCGCGCGCGCCGAGTCAATCGATACAGGCAAGCCGATTTCACTCGCCCGTTCGATGGATATTCCGCGTGCGATCTCCAACTTTCGCTTCTTCGCCACGGCGATTCTGCACTCCGAATCGGAAGCGCACATCACCGACAACGTGGCGTTCAACTACACACTGCGTCAGCCACGCGGCATCGCCGGACTGATTTCGCCATGGAATCTCCCGCTCTATCTGTTGAGTTGGAAAATCGCGCCGGCCATCGCTGTCGGAAACACCGCCATCGCAAAGCCGAGCGAGCTAACGCCGATGACGGCTTACATGCTCTGCGAAATCGCGCGTGAAGCGGGTCTCCCAAATGGAGTTCTCAACGTCGTCCACGGCACGGGGCCGAATGTCGGCTCGGCGATTACCGCTCATCCGAAGATCAACACCATCTCATTCACGGGCGGCACCGCCACAGGGCGCAAAGTCGCCGAAGCGTGCGCGCCGTTGTTCAAAAAGGTGTCGCTCGAGCTCGGGGGCAAAAATCCCAATATCATTTTTGCCGATGCCGATCTCGACGCCGCCATCGCGGGCAGCGTGCGTTCATCATTCGCAAACCAGGGACAGGTATGCTTGTGCGGGTCGCGCGTGTTTGTCGAGCGATCGGCTTACAAGGATTTCGTCGAGCGCTTCATCGAAAGAACGGCACAGTTGTGCATGGGCGACCCGCTGGAAGAAAAGACCGAGCAGGGCGCGATCGTGAACAAGACGCAGCTGGAAAAAGTAAAGTTCTATGTCGATCTCGCGCAGAAAGAAGGCGGCAAAATCGCGCTCGGCGGTTCTGCGCCGCAAGCGCCTAACGAACGTTGCCGCGAAGGTTATTTCTTCCAGCCGACCGTCATTACCGGGTTGTCGGTTTCATGCCGTACAAATCGCGAAGAAATTTTCGGCCCGGTCGTAACAATCACGCCCTTCGACAGCGAAGAAGAAGTGATCAATCACGCCAATGACGTCGAATACGGCCTCTCATCGAGCGTCTGGACGCAAAACCTGAGCCGCGCCCATCGCGTCGCCGAACGAATCAACACCGGCACGGTCTGGGTAAATTGCTGGCTGGTCCGCGATCTCCGCGTCCCATTCGGCGGAATGAAACAAAGCGGCGTCGGCCGCGAAGGCGGCGAAGAAGCGCTTCGCTTTTTCACTGAAGCGAAGAACGTCTGCATCGCGAAGTAATCTTTTGAGTCGGGTCAAGTTGAGAGTTGATAGTTGATTGTCGAGTGTCGTGAATGAGCAAGAGCATTCGCGGGAGTTGCCTGTGTGGCGGCGTGCGGTTTGAAGTTGATCCGCCATTCATTCAAGCGAGCCACTGCCATTGCGAACGTTGCCGGAAGCATTCCGGAACGGCCGTTTGCACTCAGGCACGTGTGCTGCGCGAGCAGTTCCGTCTGCTTCAGAGCAAGGAATTGATTAAGGCCTATGGAAAAAGCGAAGGCGCGGTGAAAGCGTTTTGTTCGAATTGCGGCTCAAGTTTATTCGGC
>DATDAJ010000393.1:0-2925 GCA_036525475.1 Candidatus Udaeobacter sp. | reverse complement strand
TATTGGTGGCTATCTGATGTTGGACGTGGAAACGATCGAAGAAGCCATTGCCATTGCGCAGAGCAGCCCGGGCCTAGCTTATGGCGGGTCACTTGAAGTGCGGCCAGTGGCTCAAGAATGTCCGCTGGACATCCGCGCGCGTGAATTGGCTCGAGAAGAACAGCTTGTAATCGCTTAAACTCGACAACAGTTAAACTCACAACCATTAACCACAGAATATGAACACACAAAATCAGAACGGATACATGCTGCTGTTTCGCGGAAACGATTGGACCAAGAGCCTCTCGCCCGAGGAAAAACAAAAAGTAACAGATCAATGGATGGCCTGGTTCAGACGGCTGACGGATCAGGGTAAAGCAATCGCTGGGAGCCCGCTCGAGCCCGAAGGCAAGATCGTGTCGGGAAAAAACCGCGTCGTGTCGGACGGCCCATTTGCGGAATCGAAGGAAGCGATCGGCGGCTATTTTCTGCTCGACGTCGCCAGTTTCGATGACGCGGTGGCGATCGCGCAGGAATGCCCCGGCTTGCCGTACGGCGTGCAGGTGGAAATCAGGGCCGTTGCGGGCGAATGTCCGCTGGCTAGCGAACTTAAGCATGAGGCGCAGTTCGCGAACGCATGACGCAACCCAGCCGGAGAATCTCTCATGGCTCACTACGTTGACGGATTTGTTATCCCGCTGCCGAAGAAGAACGTGAGCGACTATCGCCGCGGGGCCCAGAAGGCAGGCAAGGTATGGCGAGGTCATGGTGCGCTAGAATTCCGCGAGTGCGTCGGGGACGATCTGGACGTCAAAATGGGAAAACCGTTTACACGCGGAATGAAAACCAAGCCCGGCGAGACGGTATTGTTCTCCTACATCGTGTTCAAGTCGCGCGCGCACCGTGATCGCGTTAACGCAAAGGTGATGAGAGATCCGCGTTTGGCGAAGTTGATGAAATCCCCGATGCCCTTCGATGTAAAGCGCATGCTCTACGGTGGATTCAAGACCATCGTCGAAGCGTGACCGTTCGTCTTAGTGGAAAAAATCAGCCAAGTAAAATAATGAGCACAACAAAAGACACTCGAACCATTGAACCCTATCTGTTCTTCAACGGCCGCTGCGAAGAAGCGATCGAATTTTATCGGAAAACACTCGGTGCAGAAGTCGAAATGATGATGCGTTATAAGGAAAGCCCCGAACCGCCACCGCCGGGAACGGTTCCACCCGACTTCGAGAACAAGATCATGCACTCCAGTTTCAGAATCGGGCAGACCACCGTAATGGCGTCCGATGGCTGCTCGGCCGACAGAGCTAGCTTTGAAGGTTTTTCCCTCGGACTCCATGTCTCCAGTGAAGCAGAAGCCGATCGGACTTTTAACGCATTGACCGATGGTGGAAAAATCAAGATGCCGCTTACGAAGACCTTTTGGTCGCCTCGCTTCGGAATGCTGGAAGACCGGTTCGGGATCGGCTGGATGATTAACGTTGCGCCGCCGGAGCAGAACTGACTCCTGGCAAGAAACACCAAGAGCAGACTTTCCGAAGTGTGCTCAGAACGGAACACAACAAATCGACTGAAAGGAAAGATATTATGGCAGCGAGGACGAACACGATTCTACTTCACCGTGTCCTTCGAACGACACCCGAAAAAATTTACAAGGCATTTCTCGATCCCGACGCGATGGCCAAATGGCTTCCGCCGGACGGATTCACCGCCAAGGTGCACCAAATGGACGCCAAAGTTGGCGGCACTTACAAAATGTCGTTCACGAATTTCACGACGAACAAGAGTCATTCCTTCGGCGGGACGTACGTTGAGTTGACTCCGCACGAACGGATTCGCTACACCGACAAATTCGACGATCCGAATCTGCCCGGCGAAATGCAGACGACGATAACGTTGACGAAGGTCTCCTGCGGAACTGACTTGAACATCGTGCAGGAAGGTGTTCCCGCTGTTATTCCTGCTGAAGCGTGCTATCTCGGCTGGCAGGAATCACTGGCTCAATTGGCGAAACTGGTCGAGCCCGAGATTCCAGATTGATGGCAACAACCCCAAGAGTGAAAATTCCATTTTCTGGAGGTTGCGCGTGTGGCGCGATTCGCTACGAATGCAGCTCCGAGCCGGTCACGATGTTCAAATGCCATTGTCGCAGTTGCCAACAAATGACTGGCAGCGGATTTGCTCCCGCAGCGTTGGTTCCGGCAGAGGCTTTTCGAGTTACACGCGGTCAAATGCGTTACCATTTCACACCCAGCGCGGCTGGCGGCCAGCACAAACGCGGCTTCTGCGCAGAGTGTGGCTCTCTACTGACCGGAGGCGAGAACAGTGAGCGCCCAACGCGTAACGTAGGCGTTACAGCTGGGAGTCTTGATGATCCGAGCTGGTTTCAGCCGCAGATGGATATTTTCGTTTCAGACGCGCAACCGTGGGATCAAATGGATCCGGCGATACCGAAATTCGAGCAGTATCCGCCGTTAGCGAAAGAATAGGCACCGATTTCACAAACCGGCACGAATTGATTGGATTGATTCGACTGTCTTGGATTCGTGGCTAATGGCTCAGCGAGCGTAAGAAATTTCTCCTGTTCCAACGGGCGCGCAGTGCGACTGATTACCACTCAATCACCGTGCTGGCCCACGTGAGGCCGCCACCGAACACGACCATCAGGACGTAATCGCCGCGTTTGATTCGCCCGGTACGGTTCGCTTCATCGAGCGCAATCGCAACAGCGGCAGCGGAGGTATTGCCGTATCGATCGAGGTTCACGAACATTTTATCCCGCGAAATGCCGAGCCGATCGGCAATCGCCTCGATGATTCGTAAGTTTGCCTGATGCGGAATGACGCAGGCGATGTCATCGATGGAAAGCCCCGCCAGTTCGAGTGCTTTTTTGGCCGCGTTCAACATCGCGATGACAGCCTGTTTGTACACTTCCTTGCC
>DATDAJ010000392.1:0-2283 GCA_036525475.1 Candidatus Udaeobacter sp. | reverse complement strand
GCCTCTTCCACATCTGCTTCCGAAATCTTTGTGTCCGGCAATTCCACCGGAATCTCCTTGTAATCGGGGAGCTCAAACTCCGGCGCGGTGACCACAGTCGCGCGGAAGCGCATCGACTTGTCCTCGCCAAACTCAATGTCTTCAATGTTCGTCAGCGAAGCCACGCGCAATTGCTCTTGTTCGACTGCTTCGTGATAACTTTTTGAGACAAGCTTCTTCGTGAGTTCGTCCTGGATTTCCTTGCGGAATCTTTTGTCGATGACCGCACGGGGTGCCTTTCCCGGCCGGTATCCCGGAATTTTCGCGAACCGCGCGAAACTGTTTGCAATCGCGTCCCATTCCTTTGCAACCTCGTCGGCAGGCAATTCAATCTGCAGCTTCGAGACCGAACCCGGCTGCTTTTCCACTTCAACCTTCATTGGGAATCACTGTAGTGGCGCTGAGTCACACCGCAAAATCTGCCCTCGAAATTGGTAGGGCGCGCCGCCTCACTTTTTAGTAAATCGTGTGAGATGCGTCAGCACGCATTGCCATCGCCCATCGCGCTTCACAAAAACATCTGTGGCCCGTTCCTGCGTGCTAAACTCCTGTCCCATGAATTTGCCCTTTGTGCGGGTTACCCCGGTAACCACTGCGCTGTCCCCATAAATGCGGACCCGGAAATCTTCGGACTCCATCATGTCGTGCGTCAAGGCACCCGATTTGATGACCTCGAAAAAGCGCGCTCGGTCAACTATTCCTGCGTCCGGGTCAATGATGATCCAGTCATCGGCGACAAGTCGGCCGATACCTTCGAGATCGTTCTTTACGATTGCCTCCGCGAATTCTTTTTCCAGCTTCAAGAGTTCTTCTTCTGCCGTCATTCTTTGATCCCTTTCTAACGGGGGACTAGAGACCGCTGCTCCTTGAAACACATTCGCCTCTCACATAAACGGAATGCGTGTGCGGAATGCCAAACCAGTACGGCAACTCACGATAATCTTCGCAATCGAAGATCACGAAATTCGCAAGTTTGCCAGGTTCGAGGGAGCCAATCCTCTCGCCTCGGTTGATGCTGTATGCTGCGTTTACGGTTGACGCGGTGATCGCTTCCGCAGGCGACATTTTCATCTGCGTGCACGCGAGGGACAGAGCCATCGGCATGCTCGGTGTTGGCGACGATCCGGGATTGAAATCGGTCGCGAGCACGACGGCGAGTCCGGCCTCGATCATTTCGCGCGCGCGCGGATAGCGGGTGGATCCGAGCGCGTAAACCGAACCCGGCAGCAACACCGGTTGCACGTTCGCCTTTTTCAAAGCGGCGATCCCCTGCTCATCGGTTTGCTCCAGATGGTCCGCCGTGGTTGCACCCATCTCCGCCATCAACTTCGCGCCGCCGGAATTTGTTAGTTGATCAACGTGGCCGCGTAAACTCAATCCGCCGTTTTTGGCTGCGGATAAGATTTTGCGCGACTGATCAATATTGAAATAGCCGCGCTCGCAAAAAACGTCGCAAAATTCAGCCAATTTTTCCGTAGCCACGCGCGGCAACATTTCCGTGATCACAACGTCCAGATATTCATCCGGCGAGAGTTTCCTCGGAACGGCATGCGCACCGAGAAAGGTCGGCACGATTTCCAACGGCACCGCCTCCTTCAGTCGGCGCATAACTCGCAAAATCTTCAATTCATCCTTGACGGTCAGACCGTAGCCCGACTTCGCTTCGACCGTCGTAGTACCGCAACGCAGAAACCAGTTCGCATGCTTTTTTGCCGGCTTGAGAAGATCAGCTTCGCTAGCTGCACGCGTTTTTTCTACGGTTGACCAAATTCCGCCACCGGCTTTCGCAATCTGCTCGTACGTTTCGTCTCGCGCCCGGCGTTCGAAATCGTCGAGCCGATTGCCGGCGAAAACCAAATGCGTATGCGCATCGACGAATCCCGGCATCACGACGCGTCCACCGGCATCGACAACTTCTGCGTCGCCAACATTCTTTTCGATCTCATCACTCGGACCGACGCTCTCGATCTTCCCGTCGCGGATGAGCATTCCGCCGTCGCGAATCATTGCGAGCGCCGACAACTCTCTTCCGACACGCGGGCGCTTGGGGCCGCTCAGCGTGACGAGTTGTGAAGCGTGCAGGACGGCGAGGAAACTCATTTGTTCGTTACCGTTGAAGCGCAACTACACAGAAAGGCATTGTCATTCTGAACGAAGTGAAGAATCTCTGATTAATTCTTTCGTAGCCGGCTATCAGAGATGTTCCGCTTCGCTCAACATGACAAGCAGTGATCTCGCCCTGCT
>DATDAJ010000391.1:0-7076 GCA_036525475.1 Candidatus Udaeobacter sp. | reverse complement strand
CTGTGGCCCGTCGTTGGTTAGGCAGAAAGGACCGCCCACAGGGCGGTGGCTACAGTAAATCCCGAACGCAATTGAGAGCGTTCAAGTAAACGCGGTGCGGCCCACCGCGAATCAGTTCCTCGCTGATCAGGCCCACAGGATCGTTGTTTCCAGCGGGCATTAGCTGCGGGATCCCTTTTTCGTTGTTCTGTGTGCGTGAGATTTCCAGGAGATCACCGCAATCCGCGTACGTGACGCGAAATTCCACGTTACCACTGGTCAATGCGACTTCGTGAACCGGTTCGCCGTTGCGCTCGCGCAGGTCGACGTCGATGCGTCGCGCTGACGCTCCGGTGAACCGCAACTCACGTGGAGATTTCACCTCTTCGATATGCCAATTCAATTGCGCTCCCAGCCAGCCTGCAAACAAGATCGCGGTGGATCTGAACGCAGGCGCGAAATCGATTCGCACCTTGCTCATCTTGCTCAGGCGGTGATGCGAAGCGGGATGATCGAAGAATTGCGCGAGCGCGAAGCGAAGATTGTCCAGCCGCGTCCAATTCAAGTCGCAAAGCACAATTCGCTGGTTGGTCTCCGCCTGCATCAACTCAAGTAAACGTGTTTGTGAGCGAAAATCGCTCCAGCCATGACTGTCATAGATAACTCGATCAACCCATGTCCAAAGTTGTGGATCCATCGGTTCGCGAAATTCTTCCTGCCACCAAAGATAAAGCGGAAGATCCGAATCCAGGTTGGAAAGAACGATGCTCGGCAATTGTGTGGCGCATCCGCCTTTGAGCAGGAATGAAATTTGTTCGGAGCAAACTTGCTTGTTTCCGGCACTGCTCACGTGGCAATGCGCGCTGATCCAGGCGTCCACGCGATTTTCTTCGGACCGGCAATCGGCTTCGGTGACAATCGCGCGACAGGCGTGATTTTCGGTAATTTTCGCCATCAGCTGCGTGTTGTTGTTCAGCGAACCCGGTTGGTCGCTGTAAACGACAAGATTCATAAGCGATGCGCGGGTCATTGCGCCTTCGCCTTCTTGCCAGAGCTTTTTCAGCTCCTGCTCAATCTTTCCGAGCTCGACCGGAGCGCCTAACGAGTATGTTTCAGCAGCCGCAGGCATAACGGGGTTTATAATCTCCTCCACGCGCGTCCGTCGCGGGCGAGCAAATCATCGGCAGCTTCCGGTCCCCACGATCCGGCAGGATAAAAGCATAACTCCGGGGCATCTTTCTTTGCGTGCCACGCTTCCTCGATTGGATCGATGAAAGCCCAGGCTTGTTCGACCTCGTCGCTACGCGCAAAGAGCGTGGCATCGCCGCTCATCGCGTCGAGCAGAAGACGTTCGTACGCTTCCGGGCTGGGTTTGCCGAAAGATGTTCCGTAATGAAAATCCATTTTAACCGGCTCGATGCGAAAGCTTGTACCGGGTACCTTGGCATGAATGCGCAACGAGATTCCTTCATCGGGTTGAATACGAATGACCAGCACGTTGAGGTCCCGCAGATCTTTATTGAACAACACCGCAGGCGCTTTTTTGAAGTGAATGGAAATTTCAGTCGCCGATTTCGGAAGCCGTTTGCCCACTCGCATGTACACCGGAACGTCTGCCCAGCGCCAGTTGTCGATGAACAAACGCAAGGCGACAAACGTCTCGGTCTGCGAATCCGGATTTACGTTTTGTTCCTGCCGGTAACCGAGCACCGGTTCGCCGTGAATAGCGCCTTTGGTGTATTGGCCCCGCACGACATTGGCCTCGATTTCGCTCCGCGACCAGCGCCGCAGCGAGCGCACAACTTTGACTTTCTCGCCGCGGATACTGTCGGCGCTCAGATCAGTAGGCGGCTCCATCGCGACGAGACATAGGAGCTGAATCAGATGATTTTGTACCATGTCGCGCAACGCGCCTGCGTCTTCGTAATAACCGGCCCGAGTCCCGACCCCGAGTGTTTCCGCCGCTGTGATCTGCACATTATCGATGTAGTGCGTGTTCCACAGCGGTGAAAAGATCGCGTTGGCGAATCGGAGGACGAGAATGTTTTGCGCCGTTTCCTTACCGAGAAAATGATCGATCCGATAGGTCTGCTCTTCTGTGAACGAATTGCGCACAACGCGATTGAGTTCGCGCGCTGAGGCCAGATCAGTGCCGAACGGCTTTTCGATTATGACGCGTGCCCAGCTTCCTTTGCAGGTCTGGTTCAGGCCTGCGGCTTTTAGGTTCTTGAGAATCGATTCGAACTGGTCAGGACCGGCCGCCAGGTAAAAAAGACGGTTACCGCGCGTGCCATGGCTCTTGTCGAGCTCTTCGAGACGTTTGGCCAGCCGCCCATAACCAGCGTCATCGCCAAACTCGCTCCGGTGATAAAAAATAGACTGCGCAAACGCGTTCCAGATTTCGTCGCGCACAGGTTGACGCGAATACTTGCGCGTGGATTCTTCAATGTCACGCCGGAAGTCGTCGTCACTTTTGTCGCGCCGAGCAAATCCTGCGATGACTACGCCGGGTGGCAGTTCGCCGTCGGCCGCCAGGTTATATAACGCCGGCACAAGTTTGCGATGCGTGAGATCACCCGTCGCGCCGAAAATTACAATGCTGCATGGCTGTGGCACCGGCCGCGCGGACAATCCTTCGCGCAGCGGGTTTGGTTCGGGTTGATCGGCCGCGCGATTCATTCCATCCGCAGATTACGAGATTTTTGCAGATTGAATAATGCGAATTGACGTCGGCGGGTCTTTGAGCGCCGAAAGATTGATTGCAGCACGCGCTGCGCGCCGTCGCATCTAGATTGGCAACGAAAATCTACTCGTGAGATCGATAACTTTGTTGCGCACGTTCTCGATCGCGCCTTCGTCGCTACGCTTGTCGAGGGCTTCCGCAGCAAGCTCGGCGATCTCGAGCATCTCTTCTTCTTTCATGCCGCGCGTAGTAACCGCGGGCGTGCCGACGCGGATGCCGCCGGGCTTGAAAGGCGAGCTGGTATCGAATGGGATGGCGTTTTTGTTCACCGTAATGCCGGCGCGATCGAGAACTTCCTGCGCTTCCTTGCCGTTGAGATCCTTCGGGCGAAGATCGACAAGCATCAGATGATTGTCGGTTCCACCGGAGACGATGCGATAGCCGTGTTTGGCTAAACCGGCGGCGAGGGCTTTCGCGTTAATGACTACCTGCCGCTGGTATTCACGGAATTGCGGTTGCAGCGCTTCATGAAAACAGACCGCTTTCGCGGCGATGACGTGCATAAGCGGGCCACCTTGTACGCCTGGAAAAACGGTGGCGTCGATTTGCTTCGCGAATTTTTCTTCGCACATCACGATGCCGCCACGTGGACCGCGCAAACTTTTGTGCGTCGTGGTGGTTACGAACTGCGCGTGCGGAATCGGGCTAGGATGTTGGCCGCCTGCAACCAGACCGGCGATATGCGCCATGTCGACAAAAAGAATCGCGCCGACTGAATCGGCGATTTGTCGCAGCCGCGGGAAATCAATGATGCGCGGATAAGCGGATGCGCCGGCCGTGATCATCACCGGCCGGACTTCCTCGGCTTGTTTCTGCAAGGCGTCGTAATCGATTTGCTCGGTCTTCTCGCTCACGCCGTACTGCGAGACCGCGTAGAATTTTCCGGAAAAATTTGCCGGATGTCCGTGTGTAAGATGGCCGCCGTGCGCCAGATTCATCGCCAAAATCTTGTCGCCGGGTTTCAGCATCGCGAAGTAAACGGCCATGTTTGCCTGCGCACCGCTGTGCGGCTGCACGTTGACGTGTTCGCAGCCGAAAAGCCGTTTCGCGCGATCGATCGCTAACTGCTCGGCCGTATCGACATTTTCGCAGCCGCCATACCATCGTTTCCGCGGATAACCCTCCGCATATTTGTTGGTCATCACGCTGCCCTGAGCTTCCATCACCGCGCGGCTGGTGAAATTTTCCGAGGCGATTAGTTCGATGTTCTCACGCTGGCGTTTCTCTTCCGCAGCAATCGCATCAAAGATTGCGGGATCCACTTTGCGCAATGCGTCGCCGTAACACGGCGCCGATGTGGAAGCGATCGATCCAGGGTCAAATGGGCGAGAAAGATGGTCCATGGAATAAGAAGATATCTCCGACGAGCGCGGCGCACCAGGTCGGACGAGTGCGCCCTGTTCTACGAAGGCGAGCACACTGGGAAGAGCATTTTTGATGATGCGGGCGCAATCTTCGTAAACCTCGCGGCCGAGACCGATTGGATCCGGCAGATCGCGCCACACCGTCGTGCCAGGTTCTTCAAATTCACGGAGTAAGAATGTTTTTTCCGCACTTTGTGGAAACAATGTTTGGATCGTTTCCACGTGCGTACCGGTCATGGCAAATATGTGCGTCGCTTGATCAACTAGCGCTCCAGTCAGCGGTTGGCTGCGCAGACCGCTGATATCTGTGCCTTCCGCTGCGCAGACTTCTACGGCGTACAGGCTTGGCGGCTGGCCGCGAACCGCATGTACGCCGGCTGATGCGACTTCGATGTCCTTCCGGTTGCCAGTCAATCGGCGAAAAAGCCCCTCCGCAATCGGGCTCCGACAAATGTTGCCTGTGCAGACGAAGAGGACGTTTTTCACGGGTCGAAACGCGCAGCAAACGCGTTTATCAAACTAAAAGCGAACCTGTCCAAGTCAATTTCCGATGTCCAAAAGCGTCGTTTTGTCAGTGATTTGTGGCTTCTCGCAGCGGCGCATTGCGGTTATTGTGACCACCGTTCCATCGCTCTTCAGCAAATGAACGTCGAGACGCTACGCCATGTGCCATTGTTTGAGTCGCTTGATACCGAGGCGGCCCATGAATTGTGCGAACTGCTCGAGAGCCTCGATTGCAAAGCAGGCGCGGTTCTATTTCGCACGGGTGACGAAGGCGACGCGATGTATTTAATCGAGCAGGGGAAGGTTCGGATCTGCGTGCGAACGAAGGATGGGCATGAGGTAACGCTTACCGAATTGCGCCGTGGCGACTTTTTTGGGGAAATGGCCTTGCTCGATGGGAAGCCGCGTTCAGCTGACGCGCGGGTTGCGGAGGATGCGCGGCTGGCTGTGCTTTCGCGCGAGCATTTCCTTTCCTTTGTTAGCAGCAACCCAAATGTCGCGCTGGAGATGCTTACAGCTCTTACCAATCGGTTGCGCCACACAGATGAACTTTTGCGGCACACTGCGACCCGCAACGTCAATGTCGAGGAAGCAGCGCGGCTTACGCTTGCCGATCGCGCAGCAGATCTCATCGCTGAATTTGGCGGCAGTTGGAAATTCATTCTTGCCGCGGTTGTTCTCGTCAACATTTGGGTATGGATAAACATGTGGTTGGCCTGGATCGACAAAATCAGCTTCGATCCATATCCGTTCTTGTTGCTGAGCACTGGGATTAACGTTCTTTCCATCCTGCAGGCGCCAATTATCCTGATGTCGCAGAATCGGCAGTCGCACAAAGATCGGCTACGCGCTGAAATCGATTATCAGGTCAATTTGAAGAACGAACTCGCGTTAAATGAAATCCTCGAACACCTGAAAGCGCTCGAGCACAAATACCGCGAGCAGACGGTAGACGAATACGACGTCACGAAGATTGAATAATCCGCCTTCGCCGACTTGTGGAACATCTTGTCGGAGGTTGCCGCGTTGATCGCTCTGATTATCGTCCTGTCCATCTCCGTATGAAAAAGCTGCTTCCCAAGTCAATTCTGATTTCGACCCTACTTATCGCGTTGCTAGGGTGTGCCGGTCCAGCCCCCAGTCCTGAACAGCAGGCGCGCGATGCAGACCAGCAGAGAGAAGCCGAGCGCCAGCAGAAGGAGTTTCGAAAAAGTTTGCCTCCGGTAAGTAACCCGGGGCAGGGCTGGTAGGCGAACCGCTGATTCATCATTACGGGGGAAGCTGTTAGACATTCGAATTTCGTCGTTGAGACTCCGCAATGCGGTCGCGCTGGAAGCGAATTCGATATCGGCTGGAGTGGCTCGGGCTTGTTCTTGCCACAAAACTGATCCCGTTATGTTCGCGACGGGCGTGCTATCACATCGCCTGGGCAGCAGGAACCCTGCTGAGCTTTATTGATCGGCAGCGCTACCAAGTGGCGCTAAGCAATCTCGAGGTCGCATTTGGCGATCAGTTCTCGCCCAAGGAGCGACGGAGAATTGCCCGTGAGTCGTTCCAGCATTTCGGACGGACCATGGTCGATCTGCTATGGAGCCCGCGCCTAACAAAAGAAAACTTTTCTCAGTACATTGAGTTGGAAAATTTCGAAGAAACATCGCGTAACACAGGTCCCGAGCGCAGCTTGATGATTGCCTGTTATCACTACAGCAACTTTGAATGGCTCAGTCTCGCCTGTGGTTTTCTCGATCTGAAAGGCACAATCATCTCGCAGGAATTTAAGAATTCGTCCCTGGATCCAATTTTCAAAAGATTGCGCGAGCAATCCGGTCACGAGCTCGTCCCGCGCGAGCGCGGCATCATGCGACTTTACAAGGTGCTTCGCCGAAAGGGCCGCACGGCGCTGTTGGTTGATCTCACAGTGCCACCGAGTCAAGGTGCCGTGGCAATCGATTGTTTTGGATTAGGGACAAGCGTCACGTCGGCGCATGCGTGGCTGCACGAGCGAACGGGTGTTCCCATCGTACCCGCGCACACCGAACCGCTGCCGCACGGACGGTACAGGCTGGTATTTCACACAAAGATCGGACCCACAGCTGGAATGACGCCTCAGCAAATCGCGCAGGCTTGCTGGAATTCATTTGAGCCTTACGTACGCAAAACCCCGGCGCCCTGGCTTTGGATGTACAAACACTGGCGCTATCGTCCTGCACATCCCGATCGGCTCTACCCGTTTTACTCCAACTTCTATCGGCCGTTCGAAGATATGCTGGAAGCAAACAAGATTGGCGCGAGCGACGAAGCGAAGTTGTAGGCGTTTGCCGCGAACGCCTGCCACCTCCGGTTTGTTGCCGTCGCTTTCGTGCGCCATCGCTACTTGTTGCGTTTCAAGCTTGCGATATAACAGCCAGGCGAATAGTTGAAAAACGCGGTGGAAGCGATCCGGCTTTTTAAAATCCTTAACCGTGATCAACGCAACACGTTTGTCG
>DATDAJ010000390.1:0-3782 GCA_036525475.1 Candidatus Udaeobacter sp. | reverse complement strand
GGTCAGCCGCGCAATAAGCAGCTTTTGCGCATGATGGAAGACCCTGACAAGCGTCGCGCCATCGATAAGGCTGAGCTTTCCTTTTTCCAGGACACGCGAAAAGAAGATCTGTTTGCGCTCAAGGAAGAGTTGTTCTTCACCATAGACGAGAAATCGAACGAATCCGACCTCTCGGAGCAGGGCCGTGCCTTTCTCAATCCCGATGATCCGAACTCATTTGTTTTGCCGGATCTAATTAACGAATTCACCGAGATCGATCTCGACGAGACGCTTTCGCCCGAGGAGAAGGACAAACGAAAAGCGGAACGCCAGCAGCATTGTGACTCGCAGGCGGAGCGCATCCACAACATCTCGCAATTGCTACGCGCCTACTGCCTCTTCGAGAAGGATGTCCAGTACGTCATCGAAGACAACAAGGTTGTCATCGTCGACGAATTCACCGGACGCAAAATGCCGGGGCGCCGTTGGAGCGACGGATTGCATCAGGCGGTGGAAGCGAAGGAAGGCGTGCAGATCGACCGCGAAACGCAAACCCTGGCGACCATCACCATTCAAAATTATTTCCGCCTCTATCAGAAGCTGGCGGGAATGACCGGCACGGCCGAAACCGAAGCGGCCGAGTTTCACGACATTTACAAACTGGACGTGAACATGGTTCCGACGAATCGGCCGGTGCGGCGCACGGATAACAACGATCGCATCTACAAAACGCGTCGCGAAAAATACAACGCCGTCATCAACGAAATCAGAGAAGCTCACGCGAGAAGTCAGCCGGTGCTGGTTGGCACGGTGAGCGTTGAAGCTTCGGAGTTGCTGAGCCGAATGCTAAAGCGGGAGAAAATTCCGCACAACGTGTTGAACGCAAAGTTTCACATGCAGGAAGCTGAGATTGTGGCGCGCGCCGGACAACCAGGCACGGTCACGATTTCGACCAACATGGCTGGCCGCGGTACCGACATTAAGCTTGGGCCGGGCGTCATAGAAGTCGGTGGACTAATGGTCGTCGGCACCGAGCGGCATGAAGCGCGCCGGATCGATCGGCAATTGCGCGGACGCTGCGCACGCCAGGGCGACCCCGGTGCATCGCGATTTTACGTGAGTTTTGAAGACGATCTAATGCGGAACTTTGGCGCCGCCGATCGCATGACAAAAATCATGGAACGTTTCGGGCTTGAAGAAGGTCAGGAGCTTGAGCATCGCTGGCTGAACAAATCCGTTGAGACAGCGCAGAAACGCGTCGAGCAACGCAACTATCTCGTCCGAAAACGCACACTCGATTTCGACGATGTCATGAACATGCAGCGCGAGGTTGTTTACACCTGGCGTAATGAAGTCATCGATTCCGAGGAACCGCGTACCCACATCTACGAAGTGATCGATGAAGCCGTGCCGCTAAGAGTGAAAGAATACTTCGGTGGCGAGGAACCGAATTACACGGGTCTCATCCACTGGGTAAACACGACGTTTCCACTGGGACTGACCAAGGAGAAGGCGGAATTTGAAACCCGCAACGCCGAAGAGAACACGCAGTTCCTGATCGAAAAAATCAAGAACGCTTACGAGCGCAAATCGAGTCACGAAGAGCCGACTGCCGTAAAAAGCCTGGAGCGTTACATCATTTTGAACGCGATAGATCGCCTGTGGCAGGAGCACCTTTACGCCATGGACGCGTTGCGCGAAGGCGTTTATCTCCGCGGCTACGCCCAAAAAGATCCGCTCATCGAATACAAGACCGAAGCATACGATATGTTCGTCGAATTAATGGCGAACATTAAGAATGAAGTCTTGAACAATCTGTTCCGCAGCACTTCCAATCTTCAGGCGTTCGAGAATTTCCTCGCAACGTTGCCGCAGTTCCTCCTGCGCGAAGAAGGGCCAACCGCGCCAACAGCAACCGCTGACGCGCGTATGCGCCAGCCAGTCCGCGCGATGGCGGCTGTGGGTGGAGACGGCGAAGGCGATGGAGATGGTGGAGTATCAATCGATCTGCCGATTCGCCGTTCATTGCCGAAGGTCGGTCGCAACGAACCCTGCCCCTGCGGCAGCGGTAAAAAATATAAGAACTGCTGCGGCCGCGTGGCGTAACGGACCGCTCGTCTTGGCTACAGCTTCAGCAAGTCGCTGAGTTGTTTCGGGTCGGTCACCGGTGCTTTGCAGGTGAAATTCTCGCATACGTAAGCGGCTGATTTTCCTTCAACCAGCGACATCGCGCGAACAGCCTCGTTTCTTTCGCCGATATATTTCTGCCCTTCATTCGCATCGGCCAGAATTACGATTGTGTTTGGCAGAAAATGGCGATGAACCTCTTTGAGTAATGCTTTGGTTTCCGGCGAATCCTTCTTGCCTGCGATCACGATCTGGCGCGGCTTGCCTAACGAGTTTTCAACGGCGACCAGCATCTGCGGCATACCGCTGGGGAACTGCAAAAGTATCGTCGCAAACGCATCGATCGTCCTTTTCGCGCGCTCAGCAATCTTCGGGTCGTCATAGATCTGCGATAACCGCAGAAGGTTCAGCGCCGCGACAGAACTCGCAGCAGGCTCGGCGCCGTCGTTATCGTCTTTCATCCGGACGAACACGCTTTTATCCCTGCCGCTATTGCTGAAGTAACCGCCGTTCTTCTCGTCGAAGAAGAGCCGGTCCTGTATCTCCTGCAACTGCACCGCGAACTTCAGCCATTCGACATCGAATGATGCCTCGTACAGGTCCAGAAGACCCTGGATCACCATCGCGTAGTCGTCAGCGAACCCTTCGATATTGCTTCGCCCCTCCCGGTAACTGCGATATAAAATCTTGCGCGATGGATCGTACAACTTTGTCCGCACAAAATTCGCGGAACGCGTTGCGATCTCAAGATAGCGCGGGTCATCCAGCACTTGCGCAGCGCGCGCGTATGCGGAGATCATCAGTCCATTCCAGGCGGCGATAATCTTGTCGTCGAGATGCGGTCGCGGCCGTTTGGCACGAATCGCAAACAATTTCTCGCGGCTCTGCGCGAGCGCTTTCGCAATTTCCTCTTTGGTTGTCCGAAAGTGTTCTGCCGTTTCTGCAATCGTGTGGCGCTCGATTAAAATGTTTTTTTCGCGGAATTCATCGTGTGGATCGCTTCCTTCCGCGGCGTTGCCGTGCGCTTGGACGCCGTAATGGAAATCGAAAAGCGCGGCGGAACCTCCGAGTGCGTCGTCGATCTCTTTTTTCCTCCAGACATAGAATGCGCCTTCAGCGGTCTTCTTGTGGCCGGAATCATGGCTTCCTACCACGGGGCTGTCGGCGTCCTCGGCTGAGAAAAAGCCGCCTTCTTTCGACGTCATGTCGCGAGCGACGTAATCGAGGATGTCGCGCGCCACTGATTCGTATTGCTTATCTTTTGTGATTTGGAAGGCGTCGAGATAGGCGACGGCGAGCTGCGCCTGATCGTAGAGCATTTTCTCGAAGTGCGGCACGTGCCAGGAACGATCAACCGAATAACGATGAAACCCGCCGCCGATGTGATCGTGCATTCCGCCGGCAGCCATTTTGCGCAGCGTGAACAGCGCCATGTCGAGCGCGTGTTTACCGGCATCGCCTTTGGAATCGCGTGCGTAGAATCGTGTGAGAAAATTGAGCGTGACCGGTCGTGGAAATTTCGGCGCATTGCCGAATCCGCCCTCCTTCCGATCATAACTGCGATCGATTTGACGATAAGCAGCATCCGCAACTGCGCCGTCGATTTTCCCTTCACCCGGTGCGGCTGATTGCGACTCGCGGAGCGCCTCAACGATCTTACTCCCCTGCTCCACAAT
>DATDAJ010000389.1:0-2113 GCA_036525475.1 Candidatus Udaeobacter sp. | reverse complement strand
CGCACCTTTGGCAATCGTCTGAACGCAGCCTAACGATTCCGTGCACCATGACACGATCAAACTCGTGTCGCTGAATTTGCGTTGACGAAGGAGAATTGCCTCTGTGCTTTCCACTACAGCTCATCATAGAATGTCATTCTGAGCGAAGCGAAGAATCTCTGATCATTTCTCTGGCGATACGTAAAATAATAGCCAGAGATGTTTCGCTCCGCTCCACATGACACGCAAATTACGAGATGCTGTCTGCTGGGCACTACGAGAGCGTTCTGCGGAGGGTGACGCGCAAAGCGATGCGAAGACGCATCGCACTCCGAAAGCACTTCGTGCGAAGTTTGAACAGGCGTGGTCTCTTTCCTGATGCGCACGAGAACCACAGAAACGGCGCGGGTGCCGGAAGACATCAGCGGCCGGCAGCGGCGTCTGCCCGTGGGCGGAATTACGTGGCGGCATACATTTCGTGCGCTACGGCATCGCAATTATCGACTATTCTTCTGGGGCCAGCTCGTCTCGCTCACCGGCACGTGGATGCAGCAGACTGCGATGAGCTGGTACGTTTACCAGATCACAAACTCAAAATTTCTGCTCGGTGTAGTGTCGGCGGTCGGATCTGCGCCAATGATGATTTCATCCATCTGGGGCGGCGCGCTGGCTGACCTCTATCCGAAACGGTCAATCCTTGTTGCGACGCAGGCAGCCCAAATGATTTGTGCATTTTTGCTGGCTACGGGCGTGTGGCTCGGGTTCGCTTCAACAGGGTTCATCGTCGTCGTCGCAGCGCTAAATGGCATTGCCATGGGATTCGACATGCCCGCCCGCCAGGCGTTTACGGTCGAAATGACAAGCCGCGAAGATTTGCTGAACGCGATATCGCTCAACAGCTCGATCGTAAACGGCGCTCGTGTCGTCGGCCCGTCGGTCGCAGGATTAATGATTGGCGCCGTCGGCGTGGCGATGTGTTTTTTTCTGAACGGGCTCAGCTTTATCGCGGTAATCGCCGGTTTCTTGCTGATGCGTCTGCCGATTTTCGAACGGAAAATAGAAATCGCTTCCGCGGGCGAGCACGCGTGGGAGGGAATCTTGTATTCGATAAAGCATCCGCGTGTGCGCACGATTTTGCTGCTCTTTCTAGCGGTCGGCGTTTTTGGCTGGTCTTACGCGGTGCTGATGCCGGCGTTTGCACGCGATGTGCTCGGACGCGGAGCAAATGGTTACGGCATTTTGATGTCGGCGAGCGGAACCGGCGCGCTTGTGGGTGCCCTGCTGGTGGCGACGTTTGGACATCTTTTTACGCCGCGCAAAATCGCACTGGGCGGCGTCTGGTTATTTTCCATAGCGATGCTGGCGGTTTCGTTCACCAACAGTTTTCCGCTCGCGCTGGTATTTCTTTTCGCCGCCGGATTTGGAATGCTGCTGTTTTTTTCAACTTCTAACACCGTGCTGCAAACCATCGTGCCGGACGAAATGCGGGGACGCGTCATGGGCGTGTGGTCGCTGGTGTTCGGCGCCATGATTCCCCTCGGCAGCCTGGAAGCTGGAGCCGTTGCGCATTTCGTAGGCACACCCCTGGCGCTCGCGTTCGGCGCAATCATTTGCGCCGCGTCGGCGCTGGTGACGTTGTGCGTGATTCGGCGACGAGAAGCGCAGAATTTGAGATAGCTTGTAAGACAGGCGCGTCGCTCCGCGTGTGACGCAGACAATCTTGTCCGCGCGCTTCAAGACCTGCAGGCAGGATTGCCTGCATCACCTCACCTTAGCGGTTAATGATGTGCAACGCGCGTTTCTCGACGTTAAGTGCGGCTTCTCTGACGGCTTCGCTTAATGTGGGGTGAGAATGAGTGGTGCGCCCGATGTCTTCGGAGCTGCCGCCAAATTCGATCACTGAAACGGCTTCAGCGATTAACTCTGAAGCGGCATGATGCAAAATGTGCGCGCCGAGAACGCGATCGGTTTTAGCGTCGGCGACAAACTTGACCATTCCTTCGACGTCATCGCTGCAAAGCGCACGGCTGTTGGCGCGAAATGGGAATTTACCAATGCGCACCTCGATTCCCTGCTCCTTGGCTTGATCTTCTGTGAGACCAACGCCCGCCAGCTCCGGATTCGTGTAGATGAT
>DATDAJ010000388.1:0-4264 GCA_036525475.1 Candidatus Udaeobacter sp. | reverse complement strand
TACACTTTTCCTCGCGTATCGATCACGAGTCGAAAATGCAGCTTTGAATTCCACGTCTGAAAAAAGCATTGCAGTGTTGCCGTTTGAAAACCTGAGTCGTGATTCGGATAGCGTCTATTTCGCCGATGGCATGCAGGATGAAATTTTAACCCGGCTGGCAAGTCTGGCTGATTTGAAGGTGATCAGCCGCACATCAGTGATGCAATACAAGAGCGGAGTCGCGCGAAATCTGCGCAAGATCGGCCAGCAACTCGGTGTTGCGCGTGTGGTAGAGGGGAGCGTTCAGCGCGCGGGCAATCGGGTGCGCGTCAACACCCAATTGATCGATGTGTCCACCAATCAGGCGCTATGGGGGCAGACATACGACCGCGACGTTGCTGATGTATTCGCAATCCAAAGTGAGATCGCGACCTCGATTGCCGGCCAATTGCAAGCTACCCTTTCGGCACGCGAAAAGACTACGATTGAGGAAGCCCCCACAAATGATATCACCGCCTTCGAACTCTATGTTCGAGCCAAAGATCTTCTTGCGAGCAGGGATGCCAAAGCTGATTTGCTGGAGGTAGCTGATTTACTGAGCCAGGCTGTCGCGCATGATCCATCATTTTTCAAAGCGTATTGCCTTCTCGCTTCTACGCACGACCGCCTTTACTTCCTCGGTTATGACCATACCCCTGCAAGGCTGGCATCAGCTGAAGCAGCAATTAAGACGGCATTTCGCCTAAACCCCGATGCGGGTGAAGCACATCTCGCACGCGCCCAAAACCTTTATCGAGGCTACCTCGATTATAGTGCCGCTTTGGCCGAATTGGAGGTCGCCGCCAAGACCTTGCCGAATGACGCCCGGGTATTCGAACTCAAAGGTTACATCCAGCGTCGCCAAGGCAAACAAGAAGAGGCAGTGCGTAGCTTGCAGCGCAGCATTAATCTCGATCCGCTCAACAGCTACACACTGCAGCAGATTGCGCTTAGCTATCGTCTTCTGCACCGCTACGACGAGCAAAAATCGGTCTTGGACCGCGCGCTGGCTATCGACTCGAATGATGTCGATATTAAACTCGAGCGCGCGGCCGTGGATTTCTATTGGAAAGCTGATCCGTGGCCGTTGTGTCAAATGGTAGATTCGATTCGGGCCGAAAATCCCGCTGCCACTCGAGACATCGCCGAGTATTGGCTTGGGTGCGCACTGGCCCAACGCGATACCGCTGCCGCGGGAAATGCCGTGATCGCGGCAGGCGAAAACCCGGCCTTCACTGACGAGGCCGTTGCTTTCAGTCGGTCGTTCATGGAAGGCGTTATTGCCCGTATGACGAAAGATGATGCACGCGCACGTGCCGCTTTCACCGCAGCGCGCGCGGAGCAGCAAAAGATCGTTCAAGCTCACGAAAGCTACGGCCCACCACTCTGCGTGCTGGGTTTAATCGATGCGGGGCTGGGGCACAAAGAGGAAGGCCTGCGCGAAGGCCGGCGTGCAGTGGAGCTTCTGCCCGTGGAAAAAGATCCAATTAACGGCATCGCTATGGTTAAATACTTCGCGATGATCGCTGCGTGGGTTGGCGATAAAGATCTCGCCTGCAAGCAGCTTGCCGTTGCCATCCGCCCCCCGATCGGACTTACCTACGGCGAGTTGAAACTGCTGCCGTTTTGGGACCCGCTGCGTGGCGACCCGCGTTTCGAAAAAATCGTTGCCTCCCTCGCGCCGAAATGAGTTTTAACTCCTAGACATCTTCATTAACGCGCATGACGGCAAACGCCTGAGCGTACACTGGAGCTCGGCTCGTCATATGAGTCCGTACGGCAAATCCGAGTGGCGCTCCTAAAATAACTTGACGGACGCCCTGACACGCTCCGCCTTGGGCTGTTCAACCGATGAGGCTTAAACATGGCTCCGCCCTCCGTCCGTTCGTTTAGGAGCGCCAGATGCCGGAGCGAGCCTCTAGAATCGCGACCAGTAAGAACGATCAAGAGTCAGCCGGAGGAGGGGTAGGAGTAGTATTTTCGTCCGTATGTTTTCCCATACACCCGCTGATGCCAAAGACAATTGGGGTTAACAGCAGTGCGATAATCGTTAGGAGCCGAATATTCTTTTTCGTATTCATAGAGTCATGTTGGGCTCCTAAGTAACAACGAGCAAGAGATTTGTTAGGCATCGAAGAGTCGCAGTTTTCACGCACTGACTATTTCACACAAGGCAGGAACGGTACGTTGGGATGTTCCTCGGACGCGTTCGGCGCCGAATCCCATTCGCCCCCATCTGTGCGAACCGTAGTCCGCACCAGGATTTCGGAATTTTTGCCACACCGGGTAAAGATTTCCGAAGGAACTGGTAAATGCACAATCCGATCCAAAACGAAGCTGAACCGCAAGAGCTGAGGCGTGAGATACCTTTTCGCTCTGCACCGGAGGACGGAACGAACGAGGGAACAATTACGTCTATCAAAGATCCAGACACGATGCTCAGGATGACTGTGCTTCTCATTGCCTGCCTCGGGCTCGCGGTCCTGGCGCACGTACTTGTCTAATAACGCGCGAGAACAAATTTCGGAGGAATGTATGCTCAACTCAATCTCGATAATTCCAAGCTCGGAGGATGAAGTGACATCTTCCGGCGACGCCGTGAGTTGGAATAGTGTCATGTCGGTGAACGGCACTGCCGCTCACGGCAATAGCGCGCGAAGCTTCCTAATGAAGGCGAGTAGTTTTTTCGCCGAGTTGAAACGGCGGAAGGTTTACAAAGTTGCAGTCGCGTATGCTTTTGGCTCCTGGCTACTGATCCAGGCCGCATCGATTTTTCTGCCGACGTTCGATGCACCGCCGTGTACGATGAAAGCAGTCGTCATGTTTCTCGGGCTGGGTTTCGTTCCCTCCGCAATTCTCTCGTGGGTTTTTGACATAACGCCGCAGGGAATAAAGCGAACGGCGGGCATTTCGCCGGACGAAACGCTTGGCATCGTTCGGCAGCTTGAGGCGCAGGCGCGGCAAGAATTCGTGCGCGGTTATTTATCCGCCTTGATTTACTCAGGAATGGGCGACAAAACGAACGCGATTGATTACCTTAAACGCGAATACCTCAATCACGACAACATCGATCCTACAGACATACGGGTCGATGCTATGCTTGACGGGCTGCGAAGCGATCCGCGCTTCCAGGCATTTGCGGACAGGCCGCAGTAAAACAGTCGCGATTGAAGTGACAGCGTTGGCCCACGTTCGATGATCCTGTCCCACAAATACAAATTCATCTTCATCAAAACCGCGAAGACCGCCGGCACGAGCATTGAAGTCTTCCTTTCGAAACATTGTGGTCCGCAGGACATCGTGACACCGATTGCGCCACGTGTTGAAGGACATCAACCGCGTAATTACGAGGGCTTAATTAATCCGGTTCCCGAAATCCTCGAACGACCAGGCAAGTTTTTCTCCGTGCTGCACCACACAATGACAAGCCGCACGAAATTTTATAATCACATGCCGGCGCGCGAGGTGAAGCAACGCGTTCCCGTGGACGTCTGGAACGGCTATTTCAAATTCTGTGTAGAACGAAATCCGTGGGACAAAGTTTTGTCTCATTACCATATGCACGCGGCACGCGAAGGCGGCCGGCTTTCGCTCGACGAGTATCTCGCGCGCGAGCGATTTCCCATTAACGATTTCCGGTATATGGATCGTTCGCGGAGCAAAATCATCGTCGATCGAATTGTTCGTTTTGAAAACCTGCTTGCGGAGCTGAGTGAAATTTTCGCGGAGCTTAACATTCCGTTTGATGGCACTCTCGGTGTCACAGCGAAATCGGAATATCGCGCCGACCGGCGGCCACATCAGGAAGTGTTTAACGAGCAACAACGGCGAATCGTAGAGAAGGCATTCGCCAAAGAGATTGAACTCCACGGTTATCGATTTGAGGCGTAACTCGAAACAGATATGCGCTCGGGCAATCCAAGCTTGCCTTTCGTGCCATCGTTTGTTTGCATTGTAATATGCCTCCTGCGGAACAATCGTGGACGTCACTGAGCGCGACCGACGAGACGGTCCGTGGTCCGGGGATCTTTGCTACCACGCACTGGAGCGTGGTGCTCGAGGCACAGGGTGAATCGCCGGCCGCAGATAAGGCTCTGGAAAAACTTTGCCGCACGTATTGGCGGCCGATCTATGGTTACGTGCGGCGGCACGGCGCCGGCGCTGAGGACGCCGAAGATCTTACCCAGGGCTTTTTCGCATTGTTGCTCGAGCGCAAAGATCTGAACAGTGTGCGCAAGGAAAAAGG
>DATDAJ010000387.1:0-5353 GCA_036525475.1 Candidatus Udaeobacter sp. | reverse complement strand
GTTTCTTTTGTTAGGTATTGTGAAGAAAAATGGAATCATGGTGGTTGATTTCGCGTTGCAACGAATCGACGAAGGTTGGGATCTTCGCTCGGCCATTCACGAAGCCAGCGTAGAACGGTTTCGTCCCATCATGATGACGACACTCGCCGCCCTTATGGGCGCAATCCCGATTGCATTGGGATTCGGTCAGGATGCTGCATCGCGGCGACCGCTAGGCCTAGTGATCGTGGGCGGACTGATTTTCTCGCAACTGGTGACGTTATTCGTTACGCCAGTGATTTATCTCTGGGTCGAATGGTTCCAGGAGCACGTGCTCGACAAGGTGCCGTTCCTCCGTAGCGCCCACTACCACGAACACGAAGTTGAGCCATCGCGCGGACAGGTGCGACCCGAGCCGGTGGGCGCTCGTTGAGTGTTACCCTCGCTCATGCTTGTAATCCATCAATTCTCCGAAGAGTAAGAGGAAGAGTAGCCATGCGCGCCATGGTTCTCAACGAACCGAAACGACCGTTGGAGCTGAGCGATGTGCCAAAGCCGAAGCCGGGCAGGGGACAATTACTCGTGCGCGTCAGTACCTGCGCGGTTTGCCGCACCGACCTTCACGTGGTCGATGGCGAATTGCCCGATCCGAAATTGCCGTTGATTCTCGGTCACCAAATTGTCGGACAAGTCGAAGAAATCGGCGAAGAAATGTCGGAGGGACCTGAACGTTCCGAGAGTCGCGGTGCTCCCATATTCACAATCGGAGATCGCGTGGGAATCCCGTGGCTTGGCTGGACCGATGGGGATTGCGCGTATTGCCGATCCGGCAGAGAAAATCTTTGCGATAATGCACGCTTTACCGGTTACACACTCGAAGGCGGTTACGCCGAGTTCACCGTGGCCGATGCGCGATACTGTTTCCATTTACCTGAGCGTTACAGCGATGTCGAGGTTGCACCGTTGCTATGCGCGGGACTAATCGGTTACCGATCGTATCGCAAAACCGGCGATGCGCGGCGTCTTGGCATTTACGGGTTCGGCAACGCGGCGCATCTAATTGCGCAAATTGCGATTTACGAAGGGCGCGAACTCTTCGCGTTCACTCGCCCGGGCGACATTGCAACACAACAAGCCGCGAAAGAACTTGGCGCCGTATGGGCCGGCGATTCCGGCGAGATGCCGCCGGAAAAACTCGATGCCGCGATTATCTTTGCCTCCGTAGGTCCGCTCGTCGCGGCAGCGCTCCGCGCGCTCGCCAAAGGCGGCGTTGTAGTATGCAGCGGAATTCACATGACTGACATCCCTTCGTTTCCGTATGTCGATTTATGGGAGGAACGTGTGATTACCTCAGTGGCGAACCTGACCCGACACGATGGGGACGAGTTTTTCGAAATCGCGCCGCGTGTGCCGGTTCGCACACACACAGAAACATTTCCATTAACGCAAGCCAACGCTGCGCTGGACCTATTCCGTGCCGGCAAACTCAGGGCGACCGCAGTGCTGACAATTGCCGAATGACATGCCAATTGAAGCGTCGAGTCGTCTAGTGAATCTGCTCAGAAGGGCGGACACTATAGCGTGACCGTGCGCGTTGCACCTTTCAGGGATCGCGTCTAGCCACTCTGATCGTTGATTGGCTTACGTCTATCTTGTCACTAATCTTCTGGATGAGGTATCGCTGTTCCTTCAATTCTTCTCTAAGGGCATCGATCTTCTTTTGTTGATCCGCCACCTTGAGTTGCTCTTTGATAAACGCGCGATGCTGTTTGAGAAACTCGTTGAGCAACATCGCGTTTACTGCATCATAGCGCACTGTATAAATTTCGCCTTTCTGATCGCGGACCACCAGGTCAGGATTTACCTCGGCCACTTGTTCGGCAATCAAACCAAATTGCGGTATGTTGGTGGCGTCGGTTTTGTATTGAAATCTGACCGGCTTTAGAGCGAGGATCGCTTCGCTGGCTTTGTCCATCGGTTCGATCGCTTTCTTGAATCGCTGCGAACATGCCGAGACGCCAAGCTGGCCATTCGAGTTCACGACAACTGTCGAGCCTGCAACGTTTGAACCAAAGATTCCGGCGACAAAGGTGCTGGTTTGTGTCCCCTGGCCGCCTATGCGGATCGTGTTCGCTTCGCCAGCGACACCGGGATTGCCGATGTCGATATTGAAATTGCCTGTGGTGAGTTGGCCGCCGGCACCAAAACCCAGCGCGATGTTGGCGCTGCCTGTATTGTTGTTGTTAAGCGCAAAAGCGCCGTACGCTGTGTTGGTATTGCCGCTGGTGTTGCTAAGGAGGGTGTTAGTACCCATTGCAATGTTGTCCTCACCGATGTCGTTGTTAAGTAGCGCTTGACCGCCGACTGCAATATTTCCGTCGCCGGTGGTATTGCTGGCGAGCGCATCAAAACCGTAGGCTGTGTTGAAAGTGCCAGTAGTGTTGCTGGAGAGTGCGCGGGCACCGGTCGCCGTGTTGTTCGTGCCGGTGTCGTTGGCCGCGAGAGCGACAAAACCAATCGCTGTGTTGAAAAAGCCGGTTGTGTTGCTCTGGAGCGCTGCCAAACCGGTGGCGGCATTGCCGGTACCGGTGGTGTTGCTTTGGAGTGCTTGAGAACCAACAGCAGTGTTGCCACTAGCGGCGGAACTGCTCTGGAGCGCTGCGTAACCAACCGCCGTGTTATCGTCGCCGGTTGTGTTGGTCAAGAGAGCCTGAACGCCACTGGCAGTATTTCTGTCGCCGGTGACGTTGCTCAAGAGAGCGCCGAAACCGGTCGCAGTGTTTTCGATGCCATCGGTGTTGCTCCGGAGTGCGTTAATGCCAGTGGCCGTATTGACGTCGCCGGTCGTGTTGCTCAAAAGCGCGGCCACGCCAGTGGCGGTGTTGCCGGTACCATTGGTATTGCTTAAAAGCGCCGCCACACCGGTGGCCGTGTTTTGCTCTCCGTTGTTGAATATAAGGGTTGCAGCACCAACGCCAGTGTTGTAGCTGCCCGAGCTGTTCGTAAACAGCGAATACCAACCGATTCCCGTATTCGCAACCCCGGTGGTAAGATTCTTCAGCGCATTAGTCCCTTCTGCGGTCGTAAATCCCGGATAACCCCCATCCGGTGGCGGGACGACGGCTTCCACCCGTGGCAAAAACGCCACGAATCCAAATATGAGCACGAGAGGAATTGATAACTGCTTTGTTTTCATGGCGTTGAGCTTTGAGAAGTCTCATTGTCTTGTCGAGCGAAAATCGCTGCCGGTGGGCTAGGCAGGCAGAGTGTAAGGTTCTTAGGGGCGCGTTGGCACCTGACGAACCGGCGACATGTAACGAATTGCGATCGCGCGTGTTCGCTAACACTTAGCGCGCTCGCACCTGCGCGCGAGTACCGACCGGTCTTAACAAGTTCCCCGGAGGCCGTCTTTCTTCGTCGCGGATACCACCGGCGGCGTTGGCCAGTGCTTCTTCCTCGGCCGGGAGAAACGGTTTGAAGCGGCTTTTGTCGATCGCTTTCATGAACGCTTCATGGGGGGACACAATGCCTTTTTCCAGCAGCGCCCAAATGGCATCATCCATAAACTGCATTCCCTGTGCTCGACCGGAAACGATTATATCCTGTAGCTTGTGCGTGGCACCTTCGCGAATGATCGCAGCGACCGCAGGATTGGCGATCAGTACTTCGTTCACCGCAATGCGCCCGGGACGATCCGATCTTTTCAAAAGCAATTGCGCTACCACGCCGCGAAGTGAGTTCGCCAGCATAGCGCGCGCCTGTGGTTGCCGATCGGCGGGGAAAGCATCCACCATGCGATCCACGGTTTTGCGCGCGTTGTTTGTATGCAGGGTGCCGAACACCAAAAGGCCGGTTTCGGCTGCGGTTAAAGCCAGTGCGATTGTCTCCAGGTCACGCATCTCCCCTACCAACACGATGTCGGTATCCTGTCGCAGCGAAGCCTTCAGGCCGGCAGCAAACGAATTCGAATCTGCAGGCACTTCGCGTTGTGTGATGATGCTGCGCTTATTGTCGTGCACGAATTCGATCGGCTCCTCGATCGTCACTATGTGTCTGGCAAAATTTTCATTGATGAAATCGACCAGGGCAGCCTGCGTTGTTGTTTTGCCAGAACCAGTCGGGCCGGTAACGAGCACGAGTCCGCCGCGCAAATTGGCAAACGCCTTGACGACTGGCGGAATGCCCAATTCCTCAAGTGTCGAAATCTTCGTGGGAATTAGTCGAAATGCCGCCGCGTACCCCTCGGACTGCTTAAAGTAGTTGCTGCGAAATCGAGAGTGCTCATCCATCTGGTAGGCAAAATCGAGATCGCCGTGTTGCTCAAAAAGTTCCCAGTTATCCGAGCCGCAAACCTCGTTTAACATTCGCTTGGCTTCATCGTGCGAAATCGGCTCGGCTCGAATCGGCGTTATGTCCCCATGCACGCGTATCTTCGGCGGTTCGCCCTCGGCGATGTGCAAATCCGATGCCTCCTGTTGGACTACGATCTGCAGGAATTGGTCAAGATAAGCCATGGAAAAACGCCGAACTGCGCGGATAAACGAAGTTTAGCATGAAGATCGATTCGTGAATGCCTTACTTATCTGCGTAATCCGCGTCATACTTTCACGTGTTGCCGCACGACATCTTTCTGCTCGGCGCGTGCATAAGCTTCCTCTGCGCTGATCAGGCCGCGTTGGTAAAGATCAATCAATGTGTCGTCCATCAAGCGCATGCCCTGCTTCTTTCCGGTCTGAATGATACCGGGCAACATGAACGTTTTGTTTTCGCGAATGACATTGGCGACAGCGAGTGTGTTGGTGAGAATCTCAAGCGCGAGCACGCGACCCTTTCCATCTTTCCGCGGTATCAACTGGTGACTGACAACACCACGCAGCGATTCAGCGACCATAACGCGGACGTGTTCCTGTTGTTCCGGCGGGAACACATCCAGTAACCTATCAAGTGTGCGCGATGCATTGGAGGTGTGAAGGGTTGCTAGAACAAGGTGCCCAGTCTCTGCGGCGGTGATGGCAAGTGAAATCGTTTCCAAGTCGCGCATTTCGCCCACCATGATTACATCGGGATCTTCCCGCAACGCGGCGCGGAGCGCCGTGGCAAACGATTCGGTGTGCGTGAAAACCTCGCGCTGGCTAACGTGACAATTGTTTGAATGGATGACGTATTCAATTGGGTCCTCGAGTGTAATGATGTGATCGTGCCGTTCGATATTGACTTGCTGAACCATCGCAGCAAGCGTCGTTGATTTGCCGGTGCCTACCGAACCGGTGGCGAGGATCAGGCCGTTCTGATAGCGAGTGAGTAGCTTAAGCTGTTGCGGCAATCCAAGGTCGTCCATGGTCCGAACGTAGGAATTGATGACCCGAAACACGAT
>DATDAJ010000386.1:0-3200 GCA_036525475.1 Candidatus Udaeobacter sp. | reverse complement strand
ATTCGCGATCTGGAACTGGCGATGCCATATATTGCAATGCCATATACGCCGCGAGAATCGGTGTCAAGTCGGGGTCGAGATTCAAACGCCGATTGAAATAGGTAGGGGCTGTTGACCTCAACAGCCTAACTGCGACCAACCGATGATTTAGCCAACCAGGGAAAACAGGAAAGCAGAAAACGGAAAAGCGACAGTGGGAGAAGTCGCAATGACGCATTGCAGGTAGGGCGACCACTCCTGTGGGCGCCGCCTTTTCGGCGTGCAAAGGATTACCCGCCCTACCTACTTGTACGCGACCGCGGCGCTGGATGGGCCGGCAAGATGGATGACCTCGAAGCGCTTGAAGCCTACTTCGCGGCACCATTTTTCGAAATCGGCGGCCGAGTAATCGAACGCGTCGCCGAATTCGATCAGCATGTTTAGCGACATAAGCAGACCAAAAACATTCTCGCGACGCGCATTATCGATCAGCGCTTCGACTGCACTAAATGCGCCGCCGGCCGGAAGCGCGTCGTAAACCGCACCGATGAGCTTCATCTTTTTCTCCAGGTTCCAGTCGTGCAGAATCATTCCCATCGTGATCACGTCGGCTTTCGGCAGTGGGTCCTGAAAGAAATCGCCAGTCGCAGTGCGGTTTCGATCAGTTAACCCGGCGGCGGCAATGTGTTTTGCCGCTACAGGCTCGACCGGCGGTAGATCAAAACTGATGCACTCGATATGCGGATGTTTTTTGGCAACCTCAATGCAGAGCAATCCAGTCGCGCCGCCGACATCGCACAGGCTGCAATAGCGCGAGAAATCGAACTTGTCGGCGAGCGCTTCGAAGTTGATGCGCGACAGGCCGGTCATCCCGTCGAGGAAGCACTCAAGCTTTTCGGGATCCGCATACAATTCATCGAATATGTTTTTGCCGCCGTGTTTGGTTTCATTTTGCGGCTTCCCGGTGCGGAGCGCTTCCGGCAAATCATTCCAATACTTGAACAGCCGCGCGTTGAGCATCTCGGGAATTCCGCCGATGTAGCGTGGACTATTGCGGTCGAGATAGAGAGCGGTTTCGGGTGTATTGAAATATTTCGCGTCGGCGCCGTCACCCTCACGTTTCAGGAATTTCATTGCCACGAGCGCATCGAGGAAATCTGCGACGCCGCGAGGATGCAGTTCAAGTTTTTTGCCGATCTCTGCGCCCGTAAGCCGGCGCTGACCGAGTGCGGTGAATAAATCGAGCGTGACCGCCGTCAACAGGACCTTGGAATTCCAGAAGCCGAACGCAGTTTGTAGAATTGCGTCAGGTGTTGGCGAAGTTGTGTTCATACGGTTGTCGATCTAGCCAATCTGCGAGGAGTCACAAGTGACGAGTGCATCGAAAACAATTGGTAGCTTGCGCTCGTTGTGAGTCGAATCGGGAGAGGGGAGTGCGAACTGGCGAGGAAGAAATGTACGGCCAATTACGTCGATTGCACGATTAATTCCCGTCAGCTGTCATCAATAGGCTTTCCGCGATTAGTTTTTTTAGAATGAAACACCTTGCTTTGATTTTTTCGATTCCCCTGTTGCTTGCAACCTACGCGAACGCTGCACCGGTTGTTTTCATCGTTCGTCACGCAGAGAAAGTGAGCACCGGCGGTAAAGATCCTGATTTATCTGTCCAAGGACAAAAACGTGCGGATGCCTTGGCGCATATCCTGAAGGATTCGCAGATTACATCCGTATTTGTTACCGAATTCAAGCGCACGCAGGAAACTGCGGCACCGACAGCGAGCGCAACGCATGTCAGTCCGACAGTGGTTCCGGCAAATGACCTTGGGGCACTTGTCGAGAAATTGCGTGATTTGAACGGCAACGCGCTCGTCGTCGGACATGGCAACACGATTCCGGACTTGCTCAGAGCGTTTGGGATCGCGACGCCGGTCAGCATTCCCGAGGACGATTACACCGAAATCTTTGCCGTGGTGGGTGGCGATGCACCACAGTTGCTCCGGTTGCATTATCCGTTTTGATAAAGACGCCAAAAGTTTCCGTGCAGCAAAATTTTTCCTTCTCTTAGACCCCGATCCTGACGGAAAATCCTGTATTCACATTGAACGCCGAAAACTTAATTAACCGTTTTATTCGTTCGCGCTGGGTTTCGTTGCCAGTGGTCGCGCTGTTTTTTTTAAGCGGACGATTCGTAAACGCGGAGCCGGTTGGGGACTTTTTTAAGAAGGTCGGCCAGTCTGTTTCGAAGGCTTTCCAGCCTCAGCCCACGCCAAATCCAACCAACAAGAAGACGACAAAGCGTGCTTCTCGGCGGCCAACTTCACCGCACTCAAATCTTGTTGGGGCGTCCCCGACTCCACTCGAACGGCCAACAAACCTCGTTAAAGAAGAGAAGGTTACTCCTGCCGTCACTGTGTTGCGCGCTGTATCGGTGCCTCCAGACAAAGCAAAAGGAGATTTGCCGTATGGAATTCCGGTGCCCGATCACAAGGGTATGGTCACAAGTCCTTATTCACCCGAGGGAAACTACATTGACGTCAGCGCCTTTGCGCCAGAATCCGCGGTGAGAGATCCATACACAGGAAAAATCTTCCTGGTGCCGTGAGGCAGCAGGAATTCCGCGTCGCAATTTTCCGCATCATCTGGGTATGCTGCGCGAGCGGATGCTGCATCCGACAGAATACGAGCTGGCCGTCAATTATTTTCTGGAGGAGTTCGCGGGCGATGTGGCGTTTGTGCGAGGTTCGGAACCGGAACAGATGCCGCATCTGGCGGTGCTAAATATCGTTGTCTCCAAAGCCATGGGGCGTCACGTGGAAATCGCGAACACGTTGGTATCGTATTTGCGAGAACATTGCTTCGTGCATGGCAACGCGCAGGCGGACGGGCATGTTGTGTTGTTCTTTTATTTTGAAGATGCAGATACAGGGCTGCTCATGCTGATTCCATGAATTCGCGGCCAGATGGAAGTTGCCCGGTTCCATCTGAAAGGCGGGCTGCCCGACCCGCGGTGGAATTGATTGCACACCGACACCCCGGCTGCCGCGTGAATCGCAAGAAATCCAAGTTCAACCGAGCTTGCCCAATGGCACTCAATCGAGCTATGAACATTGGAACACGCCCAAACCGTCGCAGGAGGTGCCATCTCTATGATCAGAGTCGCGTCGTTCAATGTTGAGAATCTTTTCGCACGACCAAAAGTCTTTGACTTGCCTGACTGGAAT
>DATDAJ010000385.1:0-2776 GCA_036525475.1 Candidatus Udaeobacter sp. | reverse complement strand
TGACTAGCTTTCTGCTACGCCCCATCGCCTCCACGAGCACGAATCGCGGCGTGAGGGCAGGCCCTCTCCAACACTCGCCGAAGAACGCGTGGCCCTGGAGCCAGGCCGCCGTCGGCCTGGGCAGAGGAACCATCCACCGCCTGATACGATAGAGATCTTGTCACCTTTTAGGGAGTCAGCTCGTAAATCCTAGATTCAGACGTCGCTTCAATCAGTGTCGCGTTATTCGTCAGATGCGCGGCAAACTCTGGATACGACTGCAGCCACCAAAAAGTATTCCTGGTGAAAACAAAATGTGTCGCTCCGCGGCGACGCAACCGCTCAAGATTCTCGATTGCCTGTTCGCTGTCGTCCGGGGTGCCGTTGTAAATCGCGTTCTGCTCTGGAAAATGCCAGCCCTTGCGTTCGGCATAATAAAAGATGGCCGGATCGCCCATATCCGCGGCGACGATCAATGCATCGGTCGGTGTCACTTTTTTCAATTCCAGACCTGCATCGCGAAGTTGCGCCGCAGATGATTCATAAAATGGTCGGACATAGACGAAGGCAAGGACTAGGAAGGCGACGGCGAGCACGATTGACGATGTGACTGCAGCCAAACGCGAAGAGATTTTGGAGCGAACAAAGGCGCAAGCGGCGCCTGCAAATGCAGCGGCAATCGGCACCAGGGGAAGTTGGTACCACCTGTGGCGATTCCCGTAGCCGACGATGATGATGAAAACAATCATGGCAGCCAGCCACCAATGAAAAAGGCGCGAGTACCTTCGATCCCGCGACTGCGGGACGAGCAAACCGACGAGCGCCATGAGTGAGAGCAGCGGCGTGAGACTGGATACCAAAGTCTGCTGTGCAATGTGCCAATACCACGAGAAAGATTCGATGCGAATCCCGCCGGCACCGAAGAAGTGATGAGGATAAAATTTCTGGGCTATTTGGTGGGCATGCCAGTACCAGATCGCAGACGGAAATAGCGCGATCGCTGCGAAAAGAATTACGTCAAAAATTGCAGGGCGTTTCTGTGAAACACCTGGCGTCTGACACAGACGCCCTACAACGATGTACACCAGCGGCGCGAGGATAACGATGCTCGTGATCTTGATGAGCAACGACAGCGAAATCGCGATGGCGGCGACGAAGCAGGGCCAGGATCCACCATGCTGGATCCAGCGCAGAAAAAAATACAACCCGACAATAGCGAAGCTAAGCGACGGAACATCCGGCATGAACGAACGACCGGCGAAAACATTTAGTGGCGTAAAACAATAAAAGAAACTCGCCCAGACCGCTGCCGTGCTTCCAAAGATCTCGCGAACGAGGAAAAAGAAAAATGGCAACGAAACCGCAAACAAAATGACCGCCTGAATTCGCCCGATCCATTCGTGAACACCCGCGAATTTGTAGCAAACCGCCGCGATGAAGGGCAAAATTGGAAATTCCGTTCCGACGTAACCGGGCGCATTGCCTGCCCAATCAATCTGCGGATAGCCGAAACGAAATCCGTTCTGCAAAAAATTGCGCGCGATCGCCGCAACGTCGCTTTGCCGCCAGCTCCAGTGATCGACGTAAGCCTGATTGATGAAAACCAGCCGCGCCGCGACAGCGAGAAGGCAGATTACCAATACGATCTTCGGCGCTGCATCTGTAGCCGTCGTCCTGCGGACGACGTTCGTTGGGCTTGTCAAGGCAGCGCTTTCCACAGGAAAGCGGCTGCAGTGAACGCGCTCGGATATGCGCATCCCGCAAGCGTCTTGACAGTAGAGGTAAAGTCAATCGGGTAGAGTAATCGCGCAGGACGCGCTCACATGAAATCAACGGGTCATGTTTGTTCTCTGGCACGCGCCGGATTTTTTTCGCTGATGTTCGTGGCACTTGGGGTCGGCGCGTCGCGAGCACAGAATGAACCGATGCTCGTGCCTGACGCTATCGATTATCAAAAGTTATTGCCGATCCTGCCGGAGCCTCCATCGGGTTGGACGGCCGATAAGCCGGAGGGCTCGACCGAAGACGTGGGCGGATTCAAAATCACGAACGTGCATCGCGATTATCGCAAAGGCGAAGGAGAGAAAGCGCCGAGCACCGCGATCAGCATTCTCGATTCAGTTGCGAACCCTGATTATGTCAGCGCTACGACCGAAGCGTGGAAGAGCAACAGCGACACCAGCGAAGGCTACGCCAAATCGGTGACGATCGATGACAACCCCGGTTTCGAAACATTTGAAAAAGACACCAGGCACGCTGCTCTGTGGTTGATGATCGCCGGTCGTTATTTCGTCCAGATAGAGCTGCAAAATCAGGAACCGGGCGAGTTGCAAGACTGGATCAAGCGCATTGACCTGAAGAAACTGGCAGCGATCAAGTGACAAGCGCAGCTTGTCATCCTGAGCGGAGCGAAGGATCTCGGGAATTTGCCAGCGATCGGTGATCCGTGATCTCTGATCTGTGATCCGCGATCAGTCCGCGTTCAGTGACGAAGCGATTCCGTTCACCGTTCACACATCACTGATCAATTCTGCTTTTGCCCTTCGCGCAGCATCGGCACAAAGCGAACCGGGAGCGTGGCGCTTTCTTTCAACTGGCCGTTTTTCTTTTCGAGCAGATAAAGCTGCTGGGCGAATCGTTCGCCGACGGGAATGACTATGCGCCCGCCATCTTTGAGTTGATCGACAAGCGGTTGCGGAACGTTCTCCGGCGCGCAGGTCACGATAATGGCATCGAACGGCGCCTCTGCGGGCCAGCCTTTGTAACCGTCGCCGACCTTGATATGCACGTTTTTGTA
>DATDAJ010000384.1:0-5308 GCA_036525475.1 Candidatus Udaeobacter sp. | reverse complement strand
GCGGGCCAAAGCCGTCAGTAAAACTTTCGCAGCCCATCAGCGACAATGAACCCAATGTCAGACCGTGAAATGCGCTCGCCAACGACACAACGCGTTGTCGTCCCGTCGCAGCGCGCGCGAACTTGAGAGCGCCTTCCATTGCCTCGGTGCCGGAGTTGCAAAGGAAAACGGCATTTAGATGCGGTGGCATCCGTTTCACAAGGGCCTCAGCCAGCAAGCCGCTCAGAAGCGAACAGTCCATCTGCACCATGTTTGGAAGATCCAGATCAAGCACGTCGCGGATCGCTTGCTTCACCAGCGGGTGATTTCGACCGATGTTGAAAACGCTGTAGCCGCTCAGAAAATCCAGATACGGCTGGTTATCCATGTCGTAGAGATACGCGCCCTCGGCGCGCGCATAGACTTTGTCGAAACCGATGACGCGTTGCGCTGCCACGAGTGTGCGGTTTATGTGCCGCTCGTGCAGTTCGTAGTTTTCGCCGAGACGCGAGGCGACAATCTCCTTCAGATCGAAAGCCATGAGGAAGAAAACTTCAGCGATTCGCGTTCGGAACGCAAATCCTGTAGCCGCTACGCTGCACGAAGCGCTCGTGGCTCGTCGAGCGACGATAAAGAAAAAGCTGCAGGATTCAGAGCGAATCCTGCAGCTCAATTTTGCCAATTCAGCTTCGCTTATTCTTCGACTATCACACGCTCGACCGTGCGACGCTCCGTCGGCCCGGTGTAATAAACCCGGACTTTTTGGCCGGCTCGCAATGGTGCCGTCACAACTTTGCCAGCCGCGTCAACAATGTTCGCAGCCGTGCCGAGAGCGAAACTTACCGGGCCCTGCTCGCCTCTGACGACAATCGTCTTGCCGGGCTCGTATGTACTTACCGTGCCCGTCTCGTAAGTTGTGCTCGTAGTCGTTGTGGTCGACGGTTTTGTCGACGTTGTGGTTTCTTCGGTCGTAGTCGTGCTGGTTTGTGCAAACGCCAATGGCGCAACCAGTCCGCAGACCAAAGCAATGATTGTCTTCTTCACTCTGATGCCTCCTTGTTGATTAGGTTTATCCCAAGTTCGTGACTCAGGCGTTAAGCGGACGTTTCAGGTCCGTTCTATATGTTGACGGCGCAGGCAACGCATTATTCGAGATGGTCTGTCATTTCGGCGATTTGAGTGGGCGTTACGAATTCGGTAACATGGGACACTAATGACGAGCAAAACACCGCACGCCGATCCAGTTGTTACACTCGAACTGGTCAAACAACACGGCCTTACGCCGGAAGAATTCGAGCAGATCAAGAAAATCCTCGGACGTGAGCCGAACTTCACCGAGCTAGGTATTTTTTCCGTGATGTGGAGCGAGCATTGCTCGTACAAGAACTCAAGGAAAGAACTGAAGAAGTTTCCCACGACCGGCGCGAATATCCTGGTCAAAGCCGGCGAAGAAAACGCGGGCGTGGTCGACATTGGCGACGGTTGGGCAGTCGCGTTCAAAATCGAGAGCCATAATCACCCGAGCGCGATCGAGCCTTTTCAGGGCGCAGCCACAGGTGTTGGTGGAATCATTCGAGACATTTTTACGATGGGGGCGCGCCCGGAGTTTTGCCTGAACTCCTTACGTTTCGGGCCGATCAGTCAATCAAACATCAAACATCAAACATCAAACATCGCCGCCAACAGGCGGCTCTTCACCGGTGTCGTATCAGGCATCGCGCATTACGGAAATTGCGTGGGCATTCCGACAATTGGTGGCGAGATTCATTTCGATGAGAGTTTCGATGGCAATCCGCTGGTAAACGTTTTTTGCCTCGGCGTGTTGCGCCACGAAGAACTGGCGCGCGGCACCGCGGAAGGCGCCGGAAATCCCGTTTTCTATGTCGGCGCTGAAACCGGTCGTGACGGCCTCGCCGGCGCGGCGTTTGCCTCCCGCGAATTGACCGAGCAATCGCGCGAAGATCGTCCTGCGGTGCAGGTCGGCGATCCGTTCAAGGAAAAATTGCTGCTCGAAGCATGCTTGGAACTGATCGCTCGCGACGCAGTTGCCGGAATTCAAGACATGGGCGCGGCCGGCCTGACTTGTTCAACATGCGAAACCGCAAGCCGTGGAGGCAGCGGTATCGAAATCGATCTGGCCAAAGTACCAAGACGCGAACCAGGCATGACGCCGTATGAAATCATGCTCAGCGAATCGCAGGAACGCATGCTGATCATTGCGAAGCGGGGTCGGGAAGATGTGGTTCGTCAGGTGTTCGACAAGTGGGATGTACCGTGCGCGGAAATCGGCCACGTCACGAGCGACGGCATCATGCGCGTCCGAAACAACGGCACGATTGCAGCGGAAATCCCAGCGAAAGCCCTCGCTGACGAAGCGCCTCTCTATTCGCGCGATGCGAAGTCGCCCGCTGGAGCCGCGTCCCTGCGGGACGTGCGCTCGTCACTCACAGAGCGACGGCTACAAGAAATCGATGTGCACGAATCTCTTCGGCAGCTTCTTGGCGACCCAACAATTGCATCCAAAAATTGGGTGTATCGGCAGTACGATCACACAGTTCGCACGGGAACCGTGGTGAAACCCGGCTCCGATGCCGCGGTATATTTCGTTCGTTACGCGAACAAGATTCTCGCCGCGACCACCGATTGTAATTCACTCTACTGCGCGCTTGATCCACGTGAGGGCGGCAAAATTGCTGTCGCTGAAGCGGCGCGCAATCTCACCTGCTCCGGCGCGCGACCGTTGGCCGTCACGGATTGCCTGAATTTCGGCAATCCGTACAAACCGGAAAATTTCTGGCAATTACGCGAAGCCATTGAAGGCGTAGCCGAAGCCTGCCGGAAGTTCGGAACGCCCGTTACAGGCGGAAATGTCTCGTTGTACAATGAGAGCCCTCTCGGCGTCGTTGATCCAACGCCGACAATCGCGATGGTCGGACTGATCGACGATGAAAAGCACATTACGACGCAGTGGTTCAAGGACGAAGGTGACGTAATCATTCTCGTCGGCAATGTGGCGGCGATTTCTGACGCCCGAAGTGAGAATGAGTTGTTAGGCGGGTCGCGTTATCTGAAGGTGTGCCACGGATTAAAAATCGGTCCGCCACCACACGTCGATCTCGCACATGAAATCAAGGTGCAAGATGCCGTTCGCGATTTGATTCGTGAAGGTCTCGTGCAGAGCGCGCACGATTGCTCCGAGGGCGGACTTGCCGTGACGCTCGCTGAATCTTGCTTCAATCCCGAACGGTTGTTCGGAGCGAAGATCGACTGTAGCCGTCGTCCTGTGGGCGACGTGAAGCAAACGGAGGAAACAAATCCGACCGACGCTCCGCACAGCGAAGCGGCTACAGTATTGTTCAACGAATCACAGTCTCGAATCGTCATGTCGGTCACGCCCGAAAACCTCGACAAGGCAATCACGATGTTACGCGAGCGCGACGTTCCATTTCAGCAGCTTGGGAAAGTCGGCGGCGACGAACTCCAAATTCGGATCGATGAACAAACCTTTCGCTGGCGAGTTGCAGAGATTTACGACCAGTGGTGGAACGCGATTGGGCGCGCTGTTGAACAAGACGAAAGCATTCCGAGCTTATGAATCGGTAAAAGGAGCGATTGAATCCGCCTCAATCTGATGGATTATTTGGTGTGATCAGCCCCTCGAACAGACCGGACCCGGACCAGATGCCTGACTCGGCCGTTTTGCCGCAGCACGAGTGCGGTCTTTTCGGCGTGTTCGGTCATCCGAACGCCGCGGTGCTGACGTATTATGGTCTGTTTGCATTGCAGCATCGTGGACAAGAGAGCGCCGGGATTGTCTCAAGCAATGGGCCGGGGACCAGCTTTCTCATGCACAAGGACATGGGTCTGGTGTCGCAGGTTTTTGGTCAGGACGAACTGGCAAGGCTGAAGGGCACACGCGCGCTCGGGCACACGCGTTACTCGACGACGGGCACCAGCACGATCAAGAATGCGCAACCCTTCGTGGTCGATTGCGTGCGCGGCCAGATGGCTATCGCGCATAACGGAAATCTAATTAATGCCGACATTCTGCGCGATGAGCTGGAACGACGGGGTTCCATTTTTCAGACTACCGCCGACAGCGAAATTATTTTGCACCTTCTCGCGCAGCCTTCGGACAACGGTGGAAATGTCCTGGCGGCGCTGCGTCGCGTTGAGGGCGCTTTTTCGCTGTTGATCATGAGCGAACGCGAACTGATCGCGGTTCGCGATCCTTTCGGCTGGCGGCCGCTCTCCCTCGGAAAAATCGATGGCGCATATGTGCTCGCGTCTGAAACATGCGCGTTCGATCTGATCCATGCCGAGTTCATCCGCGAGGTAGAACCGGGCGAAGTGCTGATCATCAATGAACACGGATTGCGCTCGGAACGGCCCTTCCCGGATGCGCGTCCCGCATTCTGCATGTTCGAATACGTTTATTTCTCGCGGCCGGATAGCATCATGGGCGGCGTTAACGTCGGAAAAGTCCGAACGGAAATGGGGCGCGAACTGGCGCGCAGATTTCCTGTCAAAGCCGATATCGTGGTGCCCGTGCCCGACTCTGGGAACTACGCCGCTCTCGGTTTTGCTGAGGAACTAAAGATTCCTTTCGCGCATGCGTTTGTCCGGAACCACTACATCGGCCGCACATTTTTGCAGCCGACCCAACTCATTCGTGATTTCGATGTGCGCGTTAAGTTGAATTTGATTAAGGAAATGGTGGCTGGAAAACGCGTAGTCGTTGTGGATGACTCAATCGTTCGCGGCACCACCTCGCGTGCGCGCGTGGTGAACCTGCGCGAGGCTGGTGCAAAAGAAGTGCACATGCGGGTTAGTTGTCCTCCACATCGGTTCGCGTGTCATTACGGCATCGATTTCCCTGACCCTGAAAAATTGATCGCGAACCAGATGTCGATGGAGGACATCTGCAAATATCTCGGGGTGGACAGTCTCGGTTATCTGGATGTGGAAGGGATGGTTCGCGCGACGGGAAAACCTTTGAACAGTTTTTGCCTTGCTTGTTTCAACGGCGATTATCCCCTGCCGGTTGATCCGGCGCTGGATAAGTTCATTATGGAACGCCGCGAGCAGCGCGCCAAAGCGCTGGCTGACCAGGAAGCACAGCCCACATTGTTCACCGACCTGAAGTAGCGCGCCGGCTTTTTTGTAGGGGAAGGCGTTGCCTTCCCGAGGGAAGCTGACAGCTTCCCCCTACAGAAATGACTAAGAAGGGAAAAGCTTACGCGCGCGCGGGCGTTGATGTCGATCTTGGTAATAAACTCAAGCGCGGCATCCAATCACTCGTTAGGCAAACGCATGGCCCGCAAGTACT
>DATDAJ010000383.1:0-3220 GCA_036525475.1 Candidatus Udaeobacter sp. | reverse complement strand
TTCGTTCGAGCATAGCCGCCAGGACGTAGCAGGCGTTTGCAGGCGGTGACTCCGACGCGATCAGACGCCGAAAGAGTTGCTCTGCACTTTCCTTGGGCACTGGTTCGGTCGGCTTTGGCGGAAGCGGCTCGTAGCGCGATTTCCAAAATGAAAAAGGCCGAATATTCTCGTTCCGGCTTTGCCACGCCTCTTCACTCAAATCCTCGCGCCGGTAACCATCGGCGCCGTGATACAGAAGTGTGTAAAAATATTCGCCAGGCACAAACGGCCGCTGCGTTACAGCGCAGCAGTTTGCGCGATGCTTGATCGCCCATTCGTTTGGAAGCGGGTTCATCGCGCAACTATACGCCGCGCGGCAAACAGATTAAAGCTGGGTGGTTCGCGGTTTGACGCGCGGAGGTAGAGCAAATACAAACCAATTCCGGCGAAAAGAATGTTCGGAGTCCATGCGGCGATCCAAGCCGAGACCCGGTCTCCTTCTCCGAGCGCGAGAAAAAGATGTACAAGGAAGTTATTCGAAAATACGAGAATCACTGCAGCGGCAACGCTGGATAAAACACCGCGACGCGAGTAGCCGATCCCGAGGGGCGCGGCAATACACACAACGACCAGGCACGTCCACGGCAACGCCAGTCTGTACTGGAAATGAGTGCGAAATGGCGCCAACAACGTCGGGGGAAAGTCGGCATTGAAATGCAGGTATTCGCGCAATTCCGGCACGCTCAGGGATTCCGCTTGCACGTTCGCGCTGCTCAGTCGGAACGGTGTTTCGCTCCAGTTCTCAATTGTTAACGCGGGACGAAATTCTTCCTTGGTGATGTTTCCAGCAGCATCGTAGTAAGCGAGCCGCACGTTCTCCAAATCCCACGTTTTTGTCTCAGGACGGAAATACGCCCGAGCGGCCGAATAACCTATGACGATATTGTCCTGCGCGTCTTGTTGCAGCACCTGCACGTTGTTGAACAGGTTGTCGCCAAGGCGAAAATTCTGGATAAACCAGGTGCGCAAATCGGTTCGATTGCGAAAGACTTGCCCCTGAATATTGCGCGCAGGACGCGATTGCGCTTCTGAAAGGAACGATTTGCGCGCCAGCTCCGCATGCGGCGCGAGCGAGTAGTTGAGCGCCATGCTCGCTGCCACCGTCAGCAGACCGATGCCGATCAGCGGTAACAGAACACGGGGAAGACTCACGCCTGCGGTGAGCATGGAAACAATTTCATTCGACCGCGACATTCGCCCGAGCGCAAAAAGCAGGGACAGCAGAAGCGCAACCGGCAGCAGGATAATGAACACCTGCGGGATCTGCGTGGCGTAATAGCGAACCACCAGAGATACTGGAATATGGTTGTCAATGAAACTCGAGATATTGTCGCTGACGTCGAAGATCAGCCAGATCGAGGTGAATCCGGCGATGCAGTAAAAATAAACCTGCACAAAGTTTCGAATGACGTATCGATCGAGAAGTCGCATTGACCGACCACGGTGCTGACCCTGACACTGGAGTCAAATTCGGTTCAAGTGCGGGCAACCTCAAATTTCATGCTGCAGCGATACCCCTGATTGTCATCCTGAGCGGAGCGAAGGATCTCAGATATTTGTCCTCTACGCGCAAATCCGATGATCAGAGATGTTTCGCTTCGCTCAACATGACATGATGCCAGGAGTGTGTGGTTTGATGATTGAAGTTTCTCTGGAGCGTGGATGTTGGTGCCTGATGTTTGATCACCGATGATCGCACTGAAAGACAATCTGGGCAGCGAATTCGTGGAACGCGTTCGCGGCTTCTTTTCCGAGAACGGCCCGCTCTCCAAAGCAAAGAACTTTGAGTTCCGTCCACAACAGCAGGAAATGGCAGCGCGGGTCGCGCAAGCGCTGGAGGAAGAACAGCATCTGGTAGTCGAAGCGGGCACTGGCGTGGGCAAATCGCTGGGGTACCTGGTGCCGTCGGTGCTGTTCGCGCTGGAGCGACACAAAAAAGCAATCGTTTCCACGCACACCATCAATCTTCAGGAGCAACTGCTGCACAAAGACATTCCGATCTTGAAAAAAGTGCTGCCGGTCGAGTTTGAGGCAGCGTTGATGAAAGGCCGGCAAAATTATTTGTGCCCGCGCCGGCTTGAGCGTGCGTTGCAAAACGAGCAGGAACTTTTCACCGGACCGGAGCGGAGCGAATTGCAGCGGTTGGCCGAATGGGCGCGCTCGACCCGCGATGGATCGCTCAGCGACCTGTCGGTTGAGCCCGATCCAAAAGTTTGGACGCAAGTGTGCAGCGAAGCGCATATCTGCACACAAAAGACCTGCGGCCAAAATCCGCGATGTTTCTATCAGCAGGCCCGCAAACGCCTGCTCGCAGCCGATGTGATCGTGCTCAATCACACGCTGCTGTTCATCTTACTTGGATCGCCCGACATGCAGGAAGAACGCGAGAGCGGGTTCCTGTTCCCGAATGATTTCATCATTTTCGATGAAGCACACACGGTGGAACAGGTCGCATCGAAGCAAATCGGTATCGGCATCTCGCAATACGGACTGCGATCAACCATCCAACGGCTCTACAATGCGCGTACTCGCAAAGGACTTTTCACCGTGATGCGTGACGCGGCCGGGGTGCGACTGGCGGCGGAACTGATCGATGACGTTGATAGATTTTTTTCGGCAGTCGAGTCAAAATCTAATTTTCGCAAAGGCCGCGAATTTCGGGTGCGTGATGTCGAACTTGTTCCGGACACCATTACCGCCCGGCTGACCGCGCTTCAGGCGCGCGTTGCCGATGTTGTTAAACGCGCGGACGACGAAATATTGAAAGCGGAGCTGCAAGAGTTCGGCCGGCGCATTCGCGATGCGCGCGACGGCATTTCGATTTTCCTGGAGCAAAGCGCGCCAGAAAATGTGTATTGGGTCGAGCGCACGGGCAAAACCGAGCGCTTCCTCGCACTGAACGCCGCGCCCATCGATCTCGCGCCGGTGCTGCGACGGATGCTCTTTCGCGACAATTGCTGTTGCGTGATGACCAGCGCCACTCTGGCCGTGGGTCGCCCCGATCTCTCCTATTTTCGCGCGCGAATTGGCGCAACGGAGGTGGAGCCGTTGCAGCTCGGCAGCCCGTTCGATTTCCACAGGCAAATGAAACTGTTCGTGGTGCGCAAGATGCCGGACCCACGCGACGCCGGCTACAGCGCCGCGCTCGCGCAATGGGTGGCGCGCTTTGTCGAAGACACCA
>DATDAJ010000382.1:0-3058 GCA_036525475.1 Candidatus Udaeobacter sp. | reverse complement strand
CGTTTGGTATTGGCAGGTACTGGCGAAGATGGCCAGCGGTACACCTGTCGAAAGTTGGTATCGAGTTTTCAACGCTCCTCATCCATTTCCTTCACATCTACCACAGGCGATCGGGTTACTCCTTGTTGATGCTTTGGGCGTCTTCGCGATCGTTGCCCCACTCCTTTGGCTCTTCGTCGCGTCTCGGAAAATGTGGCAGGCGTCGGAAGGAATCGCCCTGGCTGCGACAGCGATTCTGTTATTGATGACTTTTGGCATGGGTGGAACCGGCACCTCGGATAATGCGCACGAATTTATACATCGTCCTTTCGTGTGGGCCTACTGGCTGGTGGGCTCACTTACTGCAGGTCGCTTGTTTTCGATCCTTGCAGCCCGTCGGCCCCAACTTTGGACCCGCGGCGCAGTCATCGGTGCTATCATCTTAACACTGGTTCCAGTGTGTTATGGCTCGGGATTACAGCGTGGTAAAGGGTCGGTAGGAAATGTGCGTTCAAGCATACGCGTAGATCGTGGCCTGATTGACTGCGCGCGCCATATCAGAAATCAGCCTCCTGCCCATGCTGTTGTGCAGGATTCGCAGCTGGACAAGTTTCTTATCCTTGGAGGATTAACCGACCGGCCCTCATTCGCGGCGAGGGTCGATGAGTGGACGAGACAAAGCAAAGTCTTCCGAGAATCTGCCTACCAGGAGCAGCTAGCAAAACTACAAAGACTGCAGCAGGCCAATAACATTCCAGATCTGCAGCGCGGCGTCCGCGAAACCGGGATCCGCTGGTACGTGGCTCATCCAGACGATCCCAACGTCTGGCCGGCCGAGTTCCGCGATCAGCCGGCATTCCAGTCCAACGGCTATCGAGTTTACGATATGCAGCGTGTTTTCGATTTGCGCGGCTGATTTTTGCTGGAGCTCTTGCCGTCGCACGTCGTTTTTACTAGACGCTCGCCAGCAAACGTTGAACGTTCGCGTTTCTCATATGCAAACACCTCCGCAATCTTCAATCGATCTTCAGGGAATTAAAAAACTGCGCAGTGGCAAGGTGCGCGAAGTGTTCGATCTCGGCGAGACATTGCTCTTCGTCGTCACGGATCGAATCTCCGCCTTTGATGTGATCCTTCCTGATCCGATTCCGTACAAAGGCGCGGTGTTGAATCAGATTTCCGCGTTTTGGTTCAAGCGAATCGACGATATCCGGAATCACTTTGTCACGGCAACGTTCGACGAGTTTCCGAAGGAATTGCACCCGTTTCGTGAGCAGCTTGCCGGGCGGTCGATGATCGTAAAGAAGACTAAGCCGTTGCCGGTGGAATGCGTGGTGCGCGGTTATCTAGCTGGTTCCGGTTGGAAGGAATATCAGGAATCGCAGAGCGTTTGCGGCATTAAGCTGCCGGCAGGACTCAAGCTGGCGTCCCAATTGCCCGAGCCAATTTTCACCCCCGCGACCAAAGCCGAAACCGGTCACGACGAGAACATCGACATGAAACGATGCGCCGAGATTCTGGGCGACGAATTAGCCGCGCGCGTGAAAAAGCTCAGCCTGGAAATTTATTCGCGCGGCCGCGCACACGCCGATCAGTGTGGAATTATCGTCGCAGACACGAAATTTGAGTTCGGCACTGTCGGTGAAGATTTGCTTCTGATCGACGAATGTCTGACGCCGGATTCGTCGCGCTTTTGGCCAAAGGACCAGTACACGGTCGGGCAAAGCCCGCCGAGCTTCGACAAGCAATTCGTGCGCGATTATCTGGAAACCCTCGACTGGGATAAAACTCCCCCTGCCCCGCGTCTGCCGAAGGATGTGATCGAAAAAAGTTCGGCGAAATATGTGGAGGCGTTTCGCCGCCTGACTGGAAGCGAGATCGCAAATTCATAAACATCTCTGGTTTCCGCTCGTCATGTCGAGCGAAGTCGCCTGCCAAGCCGTAGCTTTATGCGAAGGCTGGAGACATCCCGTGATTAAACCTAAAAGTCTTTCCGCTGGATTCCTCGACTTCGCTACCGCTTCGCTCGGAATGACAATTGCGAGACGCCTTGTAAACTAGCGGCGCCCCAAATTCAGTCCTCGGCACATTTCGATCATGCCTCCGACCCGGCCTGACATTTTGTTCATCATGACCGACCAGCAGCGGTTCGATACGATCGCCGCGCTCGGGAACTCACACATCTATACACCGAACATGGACCGGCTGGTGCGAAGGGGAATCACTTTTTCGAACGCATACGCGACCTGCCCGGTTTGCGTGGCCGCGCGCTACACGATCCGCACAGGATGCGAGTCGGCGACGACCCGCGTTTTTACTAATGCGAAGGCAAATGCCGCGTCGGGTCAAGCCGTCGAGATGGAAACGCGTTGCGGAACCTACCTCGGCCGAACGATGTCGCACCTCGGCTATCGAACCTTTGGAGTCGGCAAGTTCCATACGAACCCGTGGAATGAGGATCTGGGTTTTGAAACAATGTGGCGCTGCGAAGAAACTTACCATCCACCAAATCGCGAAGGCGATGACTACGGTTCGTGGCTGGCGCAGGAGCATCCGGAGTTCGATTTTCTCGAGCAACCCATGGGCGAACGGACCGAGATGTTTTACCTTCCGCAACGCAGCCCGCTTCCAGCGAATTTAGGCGGCGAATGGTGGACGGCTGATCGCACGGTCGAGGAAATCGCAAAGTCGGATGATTCGCGCCCGTTCTTTGGATTTGTGTCGTTTGTCGGGCCGCATCCGCCACTGGCTCCGCCGATTCCCTTCAACCGGATGTATAATCCCGATCGATTGCCAGAGCCGATCCTCGGCAACATCGAGGAAGATCATCTGGACGAAGAAATTCCTTTCATGCGTCACGCCATTTGGGCGGATGCAGTTAATCCGGCGCTGACTAAGATCGTGAAGGCCCGTTATTACGGCGAGGTCAGTTATTTGGACTATTGCCTCGGGCGAATTCTTGATGCCGTCGAGACGCGACCAAACTCGGAGAATGTTCTCATCTGTTTTTTTTCCGACCATGGCGATCTGCTCGGCGACCATCACGGCTGGCAGAAACAAAATTTTTTTGAGTCGGCCT
>DATDAJ010000381.1:0-4438 GCA_036525475.1 Candidatus Udaeobacter sp. | reverse complement strand
AATTGTATTCGGCAGTCCAATGTCGCTGACCGAATAAGTGAACAAACTGGCGATGCGCAATTGCTCGCTCGCCACGGCAGAGCCCGTCCCAGGCGAAGGCGGGTTAGGCGACCAGCCGACGTCGGCAATCGCGGTCGTGTTGCGGTAGTTGTTGTTCGGCCGCGCGTTCTCCGTGTCGCGATGACTCGCCCCGACTGAATAATCGAAGTCATCGACTTTGCCGTCGCTCTGAGACCATTCCCGAAACGTGTCGTAGGAGCCACCTTCGGCGGCGAACATCGCGCCCGGCGTTCCAGTCCCTTGTTTGGTGAAGATTTGAATCACACCCGCAAGCGCGCGTGGTCCGTAAATCGTGCTTTGCGGCCCGCGCACGACCTCTATCCGGTCGATATCTTCCGTAGTGAAGTCGGCAAAGTTGAATGCGCCCTGTAAACCTTGATTGATCGGAATGCCGTCAAGCAAAATCTGCGTGTGTTCGCTGCGCAGCCCACGCGTAAACACCGACGTCAACTGGCCGGGTACGCCGGTTTGCACGACGGACAACCCAGGCACTTCACGCAAAGCATCGCTCACGCGTTGGATCTGTTTCTGTTCCAATTCCTCCGAGCTGATCACGCTCGCGCTGGCGGGCGATTGATCCAGCGGAATATCGAAACGCGTCGCTGAAACGACGACTGACTCCACCTCCGCCTCACTCGGCGAAAAAGTCGGCGTCGCTTCCTGCGCGTGACAAACGATTTGGGCGAAGATGAATAGCGGAGCGAATACGATTGGGTAGCGCACCCGTCTCGGGTGCTGGCGAGCGCGTCCCACGATCGCGGACTTTTCTTCTGTGTTGCCTCTGATCGAGATTCTCGCGTTAAGGAAAGACTGTTTCGGCGCGACGTCGAAACCAGCATCCGAGACGGATGTGCTACCCCAAAGAAACCAAACTGAACGATTTTGCATAACAAGTTTCCTCCAACTCCGAGAGTCGGACTTGTTAGGACTTCGAAGTTTTCGAAGCGTCGCATCGCCCAGCTCTCATTCTTCTTTTCGCGAAGAAGTTTTTGCTGTAGCCGCGTCTCTGTGAGACGCGCGGGCGTCGCGCACCCGCCTTCGCCTTGCTACGGCGTGGCAGGCAGCACGACGGCTACAGAATGAGGTGGACCGGACAAATATTCTGGCTCCTGGCTTTTGAAGAGGTTGATAGTCTTTAGTGGATTGTTGACAGGACCAGACGCGGAGCGTCTTTGACTATCAACTTTCAACCATCAACTTCTGACTAACTTCACCTTCTTCCCGCCTTCACCCCCGAAATGCTTTCGGCGATTGGCCCAATGGGAAGTCGTATCCAGTTACAGCAGCGCAACTGCTCCCGATTCTCACGGGATTTCTTGCGCCGATCCACTTTTTCAAGCTCGCAAAGAACCGGGACGAGGACTAGCGGCTTGCGCTTTGAGCGTCAAGATTATTTAATCAACTGGCAAACGCCCGGCGTCTGACACAGACGCCCTACAAACTTTCAATGACGAAAACCACAACCGCATCCAAGCCCAGATTCATCATCACCGGCGGTGCCGGATTCATCGGATCGAATCTCACGCTGGCGCTGCAGGAAAAATTCCCGGACGCGCACCTCACTGTGATTGATGATTTCCGGTCCGGTGATTTCAAGAATCTGGCAGGCTATCGCGGAGATTTCGTCGCCGAAAATCTGGCGACATTGGATTGGCGAGAAAACTTCGGTGATCCGGCAGCTGCCGGATTCGACGCAATTTTCCATCTCGCATCGATCACCGACACGACTTTGCACGATCAATTCGTCCAGGTGCACGACAACGTGGAAAGTTTCCGACGGCTTTTGAATTTTGCGCGCCCTACAAAGACCCGAATCATCTATGCTTCCTCTGCGGCGACTTACGGTCCGGCGACTGAAGCGAGCGTGGAATCAAACGGGGCCGCACCGGCGAACGTTTACGCCTTTTCCAAGGTCATCATGGATAATATCGCCCGACACGCTGCTGCCGAGTCGCCGGACTGGATCATCGTCGGGCTGCGTTACTTCAACGTTTACGGACCGCGCGAAGCGCACAAGGGCGTTCCCGCAAGCATGATTTATCATCTGGCGCAACAAATGAAGACTGGCAAGCGGCCGCGCATCTTCAAGCTCGGCGAGCAGAAACGCGATTTCGTGTACGTGAAGGATGCCGTTGAAGGCAGCATTTGCGCGCTCGACGCAAAGACGAGCGGAATTTATAATCTTGGGACAGGCCAGGCCCGCTCGTTTAACGAACTCATCGACGTTCTAAATAAATGTCTGGGGACAAATTTTCAGCCCGAATACTTCGATAATCCGCACGCGCATTATCAAAACTTCACGCAAGCCGATCTCACCAGCGCGCGTAAAGCGCTCAAATACGAGCCGCGGTTCTCGCTCGAAGACGGCGTGCGCGATTATATCCAGTGGTTATACCCGGAATAATCTAATCCTCTGTCATTCCGAGCGGAGTCGAGGAATCTTGAATTATTTCTCCATGCGCGAAGCCGCAGAAATATCCAGAGATGTCTCGACTCCGCTCGACATGACAAGAAGAGGTTACCCTTCCCAGAAAAACTTGGTCGGGCGATGAATTTCTGCCGGGAGGCTCTTGTGCACGGGACAATTGAGCGCGGTTTGCTCAAGGACTTCCCGCTGCGGATGATCGGGCGCGAGCGGGATGTGAACTTCTGAAGGCAAAGCAACGATTCGGCGAGGCGCATCGTTCGACATCTCCTTTTGCACAGACACAGTCATGCCGCGCAGATCAACTCCGAGGTCGTCTGCCTTAATTCCCATCGTGGTGCTGATGCATGTGGCGAGAGCAGTGGCGACCAGATCTGTAGGCGAAAAGGCTTCGCCTTTGCCCTTATTGTCGCTCGGCGCGTCCGTGGAAATTTTTGCCTGCGAGGGACCGTGCGTCGCGTCGCAATGCAAGTCCCCGGTGTAATTAACTGAGACTTGGACCATGTGAAAATTATGCGACTGCTCTCAGCCTTTGTCACATTAGATCGAATCGCTCTTACGGCCGACGCGAACCGCATGTTTTTGTGGCCGGATGCCTGGACCATAGCGGCGCGCGTAAACCTGGGTGAACTCCGCTCCCAAAAAGCTGATCAGCGCAGAGTAATAGACCCAGAACAGCAGCACTACCAGCGAACCGGCCGCTCCAAACGCACTCGCCGTCGCAGTTTTTCCGAGGTAAATACCGATAGCGTATTTTCCGCCGGTAAAAAGCAGCGCCGTCACCGCCGCTCCGATCCATACGTCCTTCCACGAGATCACGACGTCGGGCAAAAATTTGTAGATGGCAGCAAAAAGAACGGCGATCACGAGGAACGAGGCGACGACGTTTGCCATGTGCCAAACCCACGGGATGCCGGGCAACCAGTTGTTCATGTAGTTTTGAAGCCCGCTGATGAGCGCGCTGATAATAAGTGAAACCAGGAGGAGAAATCCCACGCAAATGGCGATCGAAAACGAGCGCAACCGATCGACAATAAACGACATGATCACACCACGGTCCGGTTTCGCTTTGACGTCCCAAATCTGATTCAGCGCAGATTGCAGTTCTCCGAAAACCGCAGTCGCGCCCATGATGAGCGTGACAATTCCGACGCTCACTGCCCAGAGGCCCTTGCCAAATCCGCGGGATGAATCGATCACCTGCCGCACCGCATTAGCGCCCTGCGCACCGATCATTTTTTCCATTTCACCGACGATCTGATCGGTCGCCGTGTCGGGCGCGAGAAAGAAACTGGCCACGCCCACGGCGATGAGCAGCACGGGCGCGATTGAGAAGATCGTGTAAAACGCGAGCGCAGCAGACAACTCGAAAGCGTTGTCGTTCGTCCATTCTGCGAACGTAAGCCTGAGCAGTTCCCAGCCTGCCTTCAGTTTGTTCACGGGAATCTGCTGATTTTCGATTACTGACTCATCTGTCATCCCTATTGGAATCGTCGCGAAGCAACGGCCTTAGTGGAATGAGTGCCGCTAAAATATGGACGATTACGTCTTGATGGTCGGCGGAGGAATGTCTTCCGTTATACCGGTGTCGATACCGCGGCGCAGTTTGCTGTGGCGCACCCCGTAAAGGAAATAGATCGAGAGCCCGATCGCCAGCCAAACAAAGAAACGGCCCCAGGTTTCCAGCGGCAGACTCAGCATCAGCACGATGCAAAGGAACACGCCGAGGAGGGGGAACAATGGCACGAGCGGGACCCGAAATGGACGAGGACGATCCGCGTCTTTGCGCCGCAAAACAATCACGCCAAGACAAACGAGCATGAAGGCAAACAGCGTTCCGATATTCGTGAGATCGGCCAGCGACCCGATGTCGGTAAGCATGGCGACGATGCCGACAGCGATTCCAGTCCAAATCGTCGTGATGTACGGTGTGCGGAACCGACGGTGGATTTT
>DATDAJ010000380.1:0-4781 GCA_036525475.1 Candidatus Udaeobacter sp. | reverse complement strand
TTTTCCAGCTCTCCTGCACGGGCTGCAGCTTGGGATTGTCTTTTGCCACTTGGGCATGGCAGTTCATGCATGTCGCAGTGTTGGGCACGTTCGATTGCGCGGCCACTTCCACGAAGCTGTGACAATACCGGCAATCCATCCCCAGTTGGGTTACGTGAATATCGTGCGGGAACGGCACCGGCTGGATCGGCTGATATCCAATCTTCGTGTACTTCGGCGTGGCGTAATACCATGTCGCGCCGGTCAGGCCACAAACGGTCACAATCACGCAGACGATCACCTTGAGGGGTATCCAATTCGTCCAGCGTGGAAAGAAATTGGCCATGGTGCTAGACAGCCTCCGCGCCGACGCTGCGCAGCCGCCAAGCTACCAATGAATGAAAACTGTGGTCAGGATAGGCTTCGTTCAGACGCTGCAAAGTGGTTAAGGTTAATCGTGCCTGGAGAGCAACGAAGATTCTATAAATTCAAAGCCTGAGGGCAAAACAAAATTTCTTTTCCCGTTTCACTGCCGCGCTTGCTCGTTGAAATCGCGATAGGAATTTGTGAAAACTGCGAAATTCCTCAGAGAAACGGAAGCGGAACGACTTCGACCGGAATCGGTCCAACCGGTTCCAGCGAAAGTGCCTCCAAATTCGTGGCAGGATTGTTGAAGCCGCGTTTTACGTACCCGAGCGCGATTTCTTTTCCGAGTCGTGGGCTGCGCGTGACGCTCGTGATCCAGCCAGCTTCTTTTCCAGATGCTGAAGGAGCGACGAGTTTCATCCCAGGCTGGAGCGGCGTATTGTTCAGCGATATCAATCCGCACAATCGTTTGTTAGTTTGTCCGGACATTTTGATTCGGGAGATCACTTCCTGGCCGATGTAACAACCCTTTTGGTAATCGATCGTGCGTTCTTCGAGATTTGCTTCGATTGGAATAATTTCGTCTGTGAGTTCGTGGCCCCAGCGGGGCAGCCCTTGTTCGATTCGCATCACATCCGCGGCTACCGAATCGATAAACACATATGCTGAGGCCAATTCACGTGCCACCGTATCGTGGCGCGCTGAGTCGCTCCAGATGTCCCAACCCGTCGTCGCAAAACGGCGTGCCGAGAGGATCCGGCCAGACTCGAGTGCCGGCGGCTTCTCCGTGAAAACGTGAAAGAGGGAGAATTCATCCGTGACATCCTCGATCTGAACGTCGTCGGCAATGACGTAACGCTCCAGCCGTGCGCGCAGTGTTTCGCGAAGCTCCGGCTCTGCATCGATTAAAAAAGCTTCGCCAATTACGCTTATAAAAATTTGCGCGTTCAGTTTGCCTTTCGCGTTGAGCACGCAGGCTTCTATCGCGACCGTTTCACTCGCCTTGCGCAAATCGTTTGTGATTTGCCCGTTGAGAAAACGGGATGTGTCAGCCCCACCCACGCGAAGCTTGGCGCACGCGGAGAGGTCGAGAAAGAAGTCCCGCTCCGATCCTGAGCGCTGCGTCATTCTTCTCCGGATGAAAAACGGCTTAGCAGCTGTTTGAGAAATCCACGCCGCAACGGCGTTGGAGCAGGAGCCGGCGCGTTCACCGTTCCGCTAAAGCCGAGCACAGGCTCCGCGGACGCAACGAGGCTCGCTTCTTGAGGTTCGACGTTTTCGGTCGCCGCTTCCACTGAACCGGTAATCGATTCTTCGGCGTCGGATTGTTCGAGCGGTTCCTGGATTTGTGGCTCTTCGGAATATTCCGGACTCGGCTCATTCAGATATTTGCGCAGCACGGCGGAGTAATCGTCGTTGCCGTGGCCCCACTGCATTTGCTCGAACAACTGATCGCGCGCGGCAGCAGTGACTCCGAGATCCAGATAGTGTGATAAAGCGATTTGGCTGGCGATCTGCAGGTCTTTCAACATGTGTTTGACGGAAAAGTGCGGCGCGAAATCGCGTTCGAGCATTTTTGGCAGCTTCATCGCCAACGTGCCGGAATAACTCGCATTGATGCGCATCGCTTCGACAAATTTTTCCAAGGGTAAACCCTGGGCTTGCACGAGCGCCAGAGCCTCGGCTGTGGCCTGAACACTTGCAGCGCTGACCATGTTAGTTGCAATCTTTATAGCGCTGGCCTGGCCAACCGGCCCGATCTGCACGATCTCCTTGCTGCTGGCCTCGAGAATTGGACGGCCTTCACGCAACGCTTCATCTGTTCCGCCAACGTAGTAAACAAGCTCGCCTTTTTCAGCTGCGCCTTTGCTGCCGGTGAAGCACGCTTCGACAAACCGCGCGCCTCTGCGTTCGACAACGTCCGCTGCTGCACGCATTGAATCTGGAGCGACCGTCGAATGCGCAAAGATGACGTGACGCGGCGTGAGCTTTTCGCTTAGCTGCTCGACGGTCTGCAGGAGCGCGTCGTCATCAGACACAAAAATTTGGATGTAATTGCAAAAGTCCGCCAGTTCCCCGGGCGAACCGACAAAATTTGGAACAGGCCGCGGCGATCGATTCCAAACGAAGACAGAAAATCCTTTGCGCCGAAGATGTGCAGCGATTGCGCGACCGATGATCCCGAGCCCGACCACGCCAACATTTATGTTCTTAGGCTGGGTCGAAGACGCAGGACGCTCCATGAGGTCGGCAGTTCAGCGATCAGCCTGCCGACAAAAATGCTTCCACGCAATCCAGAAATTTCGCGGCTTCAACGCTTAAACGCGAATTCCGCCAGATAATACAGCGCGACCGAGCCGACAGTTTGAAGACTCTGTGCGCTAATCTTGTCAATCGTATCATCCGCGGTGTGCCACGAGGGGTAATCGAAATCTATGAGGTCGATCGTCGGAATCCCAATCCCGTTCAGCGGCGTGTGATCGTCAATGAGATCCCGGTCGAAGTAGCTGAAGTATTTTCGCAGCTTCAACGCTTCGGCCGCGGCAAAGATATCGTGCGCCATCGCGGGCGGTGAATTTGGCGGAAGCGTGATACCAAGCGAACGGTCACCAACCATGTCGAACAAGATTCCTCCGCGAAATCGTTTGGCGCCCTCGCTTTGGAGTTGCCTGGCAAAGTAGCGGCTCCCGTACAGCCCATCCGTGGCAGAAAAATTTTCATACGCCTCTTCGCCATCGAAAAACGCCAGCTCAACTTTCCGGGCAAGACTCGGGTGTTGCCCGAGCACACGGGCCATCTCTAACAGCATGCCTGTGCTTGAGCCGCCGTCGTTCGCTCCGACAAAGCGGATGGTGTCGAATAATTTCGTGTCGTAATGCGAGCACAACAATAATGAGGGCGACGTCGAATTCGCCTCACCCCCGAACCGCGCAATCAGATTTACAAAGTGAATTTTTCCTCGTGGCGTGTCGTCGCTGAATGCCTGCCGTGTTACCTGCCAGCCCGAATGCCGCAGTTGCGCCTCGATATAATCTCTGGCTTTCTCGATTGCGTCCGAGCCGGCGGGGTGCGGCCCCAGATCGACAAGCCGTTGCACGTGAACCAGGGCTTTCTCTCCCGAGAACTGCTCCCAGATCTTCGCCTCTGCGGCGCATGACTGCTCGGCAAACACTATCCACGCCAACACGAGCAGGAGTAATGGAGTAATGGAAAATAACGTCTGGCGCGAATTCACTACTTCAATACTCCACTACTCCAACACTCCAATCCCTTAGTCCGCTGGCGGCAATCCAACAGCAGTAACGATCCGTTGCAGATCGTCCGTTCCGTAGTACTCGATCTCGATTCGTCCGCGCTTCTCTCGATGGTGAATCGTGACGTGTGTGGCCAGATGTTGTTGCAGACGGTTTTGCAAATCCTCTACTGCCGTTGCCGTCGCGCCCGAATCGCCAGTGGCACGCCGCGGTTTGCGTCGTCCGCGACCAATACCGAGCAAGCGGGTCACCATCCGCTCCGTCGAACGCACCGTGGCATTGCGGCGTAAAACGTTTTCCGCAGCGAGCAGCTGTTCTTCCGGCGCTTTCAACGCCAGCAACACCTTGGCGTGTCCGACTGAAACCAGGTTCTGAGCTAACCAGATCTGCACTTGCGGATGCAGATCCAAAAGCCGCAATGCGTTGGCCACAGCCGCCCGGCTGCGCCCCACTTTGAGCGCGATATCTTCCTGCCGCATTCCAAATTCATTAGCCAATCTCGCGTACCCCTGGGCTTCTTCGATTGGGTTGAGATCGGCGCGTTGCAGATTTTCGATCAACGAAAGTTCGAGAACTTCGAGGTCATTAGCAGTCCGGACAATGGCTGGCACCGTGGCAAAACCGAGTTCCTGCGCGGCGCGCCACCGGCGCTCGCCTGCGATCAATTCAAATCGCGTGCCGACCTGGCGGACGATGAGCGGCTGAATAATGCCGTGTTGCCGAATCGACTCGATTAGTTCGAGCAGCACGTCGCGCGCAAAATCCTTGCGCGGCTGTAATGTGCTCGGCACAATGCTCGTCAGTTCGATCTGATGCACTCTCTCCGCCGCCTCCGATCCGTCTTTAGGCGTAACGATCGCAGGCGTGCCGATCAGCGCGCCAAGACCTTTACCTACACCTGAGCGTGCCATGCGCCTGAGGCTACCGGAACAGAGTTCTCAACGCAAACAGCAAAGCGGCCGGGCCGTGCCCGAATCGCTCCACGCCCCGAGCCTCGCAGGAGCCTCGTCCGGTCATTGAGGGCCGGCCGTGATGGGTGTCATTTCTGAAAAACAGTTAAAAAAAGTATTGACAATCGGAACCAAAATCGCGTATCACGGCGAAAGGTTCCGAAAGAGACAAAGACTTTTGCCCGGTAGGGTTCTTTGTCTGTTCGGATCCCTGTGACAGATAAAAACAATC
>DATDAJ010000379.1:0-2679 GCA_036525475.1 Candidatus Udaeobacter sp. | reverse complement strand
TAGGGGTGATCGCGACAAAGCTGGCAGCAGATTGCTTCGAAAAATAGCGGACGCCATCTTTCTCGGTAGCTGTCCACGAACCTTCTTCCTCGGCCCGCAAGAGCGCTTCCACGATCTGCCGTGCTTTGGTCGCGTCAGTCACCGGCAGTGTCACAAGTAGCGACGGCCAATGCGCGTTTGAAGGCCAGTTAGCCAAAGATCCGAGCTCGATGCCAAATGCCGCTTTCCAATTGGCGGCAGTTATCCCGCTATCGCTAAGCGCCTGAAAAATCTTCGTACCCGCAAAGGCCGCCGCCTGATTGAGAGTGTCCATTCTTTCCCCGAGATTCAGCAGCATCGCGAGGTAAAAGAATGTCTCCTTCGTTCCGAGAGACATCGACGAGCGGCTGAGCGTCGTGTCCTGTTCCAGCTTTGGCATGCCCAGGAAAAGCACGTCGTGCATTTTTCCGTTCTCAAATCGCATCGAACCGGTGATGCAGCGCATTTTCTCCAGCATTGTGCCCTCGCCGGGAGCTGGAGTTGATCCGACAGCAGCGCGCAACGCCGCGAGCCGTTGCGAAAACGTCTTTGGTTGCAGATAAAAGAATCCGACGTCGTTGGAGGGCCGACGTGAAATGGCTGCACGATACGTCTCCTCCTTATCGAGCCTGTTATCTGCATCTGATGAACGGCGATCGGCACGATCGAGCAACGCCTGCATGTCCGCAGCATCTGTCGCCACGAAAAACCACGGAGGATCATAGGCGGTTGCAATAGTGAACGAACCCGTTTTGGTCGCCTCGATTTCGTGGCCTTGATATTGCACTTTCTCGCGCTTGAGGCTTGAATTTTGCCCCATTAACATCGAGCGCCATTTGCCAATGATTCGCTCCGCTTCTTCCTGGCTGCCGCGGAAATGAAAGCCGCCGACAAATTTTGGATTGTTATTCTCGATAGAGGTCAGCGCAACGAAGGCGTTCTTGGGCGCCAGCTGTTCGATTTCCAGTAGCGTTTGAGATACCGCATCCGTTTTTGGAACGTTGCCCAGCGGCTTGCGCAAAAAATCCTGCACCGCAGGCTCCCGGTACAGCTGATAGATGTCGCAGTGCTGCCATTCATCGCGAGCACGGTTGAAATCCGGGATTTGCGCTACAAAAATCGTCTCGCGCGGCAGAAGCCCAGCCACGGGAGCGCTTGAGAATCGTTGCGAAAATTGCCAGTAGTACCACCCAGCAAATGCAGCCGCGGCTAGTGCGATTAAAAGGAACAAAATTCGCTTCATAAAGTTAGCTGCCTCACCACAAGTGGATGCTGGATACTCGATGGTCGATGGGCGTTCAACACAAATCCCCGGCTCAAAAACCGCCGGTCAGTTCATTTCATTCGCTACGCGCGCGGATGAAATTGGCGATGCACAGCCTTGAGCCGTTGTTGATCGACATGGGTATAGACCTGGGTCGTCGATATGTCGGCGTGGCCCAACATCTCCTGGATGATTCGAAGATCCGCGCCATTGCTTAGCAAATGCGTTGCGAAGCTGTGCCGCAGAAGGTGAGGGTAAACGTTCTTTTCCAGTCCGGCGCGCTGCGCGTGTTTTTTAACGATCTGCCAGATCCGCGCTGTGGTTAATTTCGTGCCTCGTTCGGAAATAAAAATTTCACTGCTAGTGCGCGGCTTCACCAGTTTTGGTCGCTCGGCAGAGAGATATGCTCCCAGGGCTTCGCATGCTTTTCGCCCAACGGGCACCAGACGGGTCTTGTTTCCTTTGCCCGTCACGCGCACGATGCGCTGTTCGAAATTAAAATCCTCCAGTCGCGCATTTGCCAGTTCCGAAATGCGCAGCCCGCTTGCGTAAAGCAGCTCGATCATTGCCCGGTCGCGTAAACCGTGAACGGCTTTAGTGTCGATTTTTTCCAGGAACTCCTCCACTTGCAATTCGTTCAGCGTTTCCGGGAGAAAGCGCTCTATCCGAGGCAGCGCCAATGCCTCGGCCGGATCGCGCTCGATGATTCCTTTGGCGGCGAGAAACCGAAAAAAAATCTTGAGCGCAACGACAACCAGCTTGATCGAAGACGCCGAAAGGCCGGCGCGTTTGCGCTCCGCAAGATACTCACTCATCATCGGCAGAGTTACGCCGCGCGGATGAGTGATTTTTTTCTTCGCACCGCACCATTGCGCGAATTCAGTCAGCGATCTTTGGGTGGAAAGCTGATAATTTTCGGAAAGACCTCGTTCCACTGCGAGAAAACGAATGAACGCGTCAATAGAATCTTCCATCGAGCCAATGCTAAATCAGCACTATGTAGTGACTAGTAGAAATTATGCCACTTCGTTCGCGCGGTATCTCGCCCAACCGCGAAGTTATTGACAAGCGAACAGTGAATGTTCGATGTTCCGTACGATGAGCTTGGATCTCAACACCATTCTGAAGGATTGGCCCTACGAGAGCGGCACCGTTAAAGTCCGCAAAATAACCGGCCTGGACGGTCGCGAAAAATTGCAGCTGCGCGTGGATCTCGGCGTGCTGCAAATGGAAATCAGCGGGCGCCCCGATGGCCGGCGTCCCCATAATTGCGAATCGCTCCTGGAGTACCATCGGAAGCGCGCGACGCGGTCCGAACAGAAGGGCGAGGCTTACGAGCTTACCCCTGAGCAATGTGCGGAGCTGCAACAGGAAGGCATCCAATATTATCATCGGTA
>DATDAJ010000378.1:0-10655 GCA_036525475.1 Candidatus Udaeobacter sp. | reverse complement strand
GACGAATCACTTGCCACGATTAAAGGCCGGTTCTGGTACGTCGGGCTGAAGAAGCGATTCTAAACCCCCTAACGTGGGTTAATTCACAGCGGCCGGGCTCTGTAAGGAGCCCGGCCGTTTTGCTTTCCGCGTTTGTGTCATGTCTGGCAGCGTCGAGATATCCCGACGGAATTCTTTTTTTTGGCAAAGCTGCGCCGTTATGATTTTGAGTTTCGTGCCTCTCAATGATCTGAGGAATTGATTTTCGTTGCGCTTTGAGAGAGACTTGGCTCCGCTAGGAAAAAGGCATGCAGTTCGTCCCGGGGATTTCATCTGCGCAAACGATGCCCGCTGCGCGGGCGCCGACAGCGGCCGGCCGCAAGCCTGGCTTGTGGATTCTCGACAGTTGGCGGGACTTGGTTCTTTACGTGTGCACACCGTTGTTGCTGGTGCCCATGTTCATCGCGGCGCAGGGGTTCTGGAGCGCGGAGTACATTTATCTCTTCGTCGCCGCGTTTGGCGCAATGGGCCACCACTTGCCGGGAATGATTCGAGCGTACGGCGACCGTGCGCTCTTTCAGCGTTTCCGATGGCGTTTCATTTGTGCGCCGATTTTTTTGGTCGTCGTCTGCGCGGCTTTTTCCGTGTGGAACCTGACGGGAATTGTGCTCGTGGCGTTTATCTGGGGCGTCTGGCATGGAATGATGCAAACGTACGGATTCTGCCGGATTTATGATGCGAAAGTTGGATCATTCGCTGAGTTAACGCGTCGCCTCGATTTCGCCGTGTGCGGCATTTGGTTTGCAACGGCTGTTCTTCTTTCGCCGCAACGTATGACCGATACGCTGGAAACGTACTATTCCGCAGGCGGACCTTTTATTCCGCCGGCGCTTCTCCGGGCAGGGCAGCAGGGCTTGCTTGCGCTGGCGCTTCTAATTTCAGCGCTGTTTCTGGCGAATTTTATTTGGATGTGGAGCAGCGGCAAGCGGCCCAGTCCGGTGAAACTGGTGTTGCTCATCACGAGCATTTCGTTTTGGTGGTACTGCAATAACATCGTGGCGAGCGTTCTGGTTGGCGTTGCATTGTTCGAGGTATTTCATGATGTACAGTACCTTTCGCTCGTCTGGATTTATAATCGGAAACGAGTCGAGAGCGACAGCGCTATCGGTGGGTTCATGCGCTTTGTGTTCCGGCGCAGTGGCGCGCTTGTGGGAGTGTACATAGGCTTGGTGCTCGCCTACGGTGGGCTGAGTTTGTCCAAATCGTATGTCGGCATCGACGCCGTCAAAAATATTCTTACCGGCGTCGTGACTGCATCGGCACTCCTGCATTTTTACTACGACGGATTCATTTGGAAAGTTCGCGAGAAGTCGACGCGGCAATCTTTGGGTATCGCCGGTGGTACAACAGATGTTTCATTGGGTGGTTTTCTGCCCGGCTGGGCTTTGCACGGCCTAAAATGGGTGGCTATTTTTGTGATTCCTCTCGCGATACTCTGGTATGCCGAAATACAAAGTGGTCGAGGCAAACTGGAACGTTTGGGCGCGATTGTTGCGGATCTTCCGACGAGCGCGCGGGCCCATATTAACTACGGGACCGAGCTGCAGGAGGCTGGGCGAGCCGATGAAGCAGCGAAGGAATTCGCTGACGCGATACGTTTAAATCCCGGCTCGGCGAAGGCCCACGTCAATCTTGGATCGCTGTTGACGGCGAAGGGAGAGCTCGACGCAGCACAGAGCCATTTTGAGCAGGGATTGCGGATCGACCCGAGCAACGCTGAGTATCATTCCGGTTACGCATATCTTTTGGACCAACTGGATCGGAAGGACCAAGCCGCAGCTGAATGCGAGACGGCTATCCGTCTGGCGCCGAAGTCGCCGCAAGCGCACTACGGCTATGGTGCGTTCCTGGAAAAACACGGACAGCAAGAAGAGGCAATCGCGAAATATCGACAGACTCTGCAGTTGGATCCTTCCCACATCGACGCGCACCTCGATCTGGGTGGTTTGCTTTTGGAAAAAGGCGAGCTGACGGAAGCCCGAGAGCATTTTGCGAAGGCGTCCGAACTCAATCCGAAGCTGGCTCAACCACACAATTATCTTGGAAAAGTTCTGATGCGTGAAGGGAACGTTTCCCAAGCGATTGCACAATTCGAAGAAGCGCTGCGCCTCCACCCTGATTTTCCAGAAGCGGAACAGAACCTGCGCATCGCCAAAGGGACTAACGCTCAGTCTCCTTGACGTAATTCTACCCGAATTGCCAGCAATTCGGTAACGTTAAGGCTAAGTCTTGGATCAATTCGTGCCAGTTCGTGAAATTCGTGTCCCATTCTGGAGACGGGAGTGGTTTTGGGCACTGCTCTTAATTGCTTTCATTTTCATTGCGTACGCTCAGGTTTTTCGGGCGCGCTTCATTTGGGATGATGAATCGCATCTGACGCAGAATCCTTGCGTCGTTGGACCGCTCGGCTTGAAGGAAATCTGGACGACGACGCAAGCGGTCTATTATCCGCTCGTTCTGACGACGTTTTGGGCGCTGCACAAGTTTGTAGACCTAAACCCGCTGCCATACCACGCTCTCAATGTTTTGTTGCACGCCGTCTCGGCGATTCTGCTCTGGCGGGGGCTGCGACGACTCCAAGTCCGCGGCGCATGGCTCGGCGCTGCACTCTGGGCGTTGCACCCGGTAATGGTCCAATCCGTCGCGTGGGTTACTGAACTGAAGAACACGCAGTCCTGCGTGTTTTATTTGCTCTCGATCCTTTTCTTTTTGAAATGGGAAGATCAAGGAGGGCCAGTCTCCAGACCGCTCCAGCGGTGGACTGGAGACCGTCGTTCATTGATTTTTGCTTTATCTCTCCTTTTCTTCATTCTGGCGACGCTCAGCAAACCTTCCGTGGTGATGCTGCCTTTTGTGCTCGCGCTCTGCGTCTGGTGGATGCGAGGAAAAATCCGTTGGCACGATACGCTGGCGCTCGCCCCATTTGCTCTGATTTCAGCGCTCGCGAGCGCGTGGACGATTTGGGAACAGAGATTTCACGCGCGCGCAGTTGGTCCCGACTGGGCGCAAACCTTTCCGGAACGTCTGATCATCGCTGGCAAAGGCATTTGGTTTTACCTCGGCAAACTGGTGTGGCCGCATCCTCTGATCTTCATCTATCCACGGTGGGACGTTGATTCGTCGAAAGTCGTTGCGTATCTCCCGTTGCTGGCAGCAATTGCCGGGCTGGTTGCGTTGTGGTTGATCCACGCAAAATGGGGCCGTGCTCTGTTCTTTGCCGCCGCTTACTATGTCGTTTCGCTGTTTCCTGTGCTCGGCTTTTTCAGCGTGTATTTCTTTCGTTACTCATTTGTAAGCGATCATTTTCAGTATCTGGCCAGCATGGGGCCGCTCGCGTTGACAGGAGCAGGAATCGCAGCCCTTCTCGGCCGTTTTTGTGAAACACCGGACCACTTCGCGTCTTGCCCGGACACTGTACCGCGATCGGGCAGCACCATCGGTAGTCCGCGACGGCGATTGGTTTTAAGCGCTGCTCTCTGCGGAATCCTCCTGGTATTGTTCGGCTTTTTGACCTGGCGGCAGACCGCGCAATATCACAATCTCTCCGCCTTATACACAGCGACGTTACAAAAAAATCCGGGTTGCTGGATGGCGCATTACAATCTCGGCATCGTTCTCAGCGAGCAGGGAGAGACGGATCAGGCGATCGATCATTACCGGCAAGCCGTTACCCTGCGGCCTGATTACACGGAGGCGCATTACAACTTGGGCCGACTTTTGGTTGAGCAAGGTCAGTTTAACGACGCAATTGCCCATTACGAAAGAGCCGCTGCGATTAATCCCGCCGATGCAGAAGCACAAAACAATCTCGGTGTTACGCTTTTTGGGATCGGGCGTCCTGATGACGCGATTGCGCATTATCAGAAGGCGCTCGAAATCCGGCCTCACTATGCCGAGGCCTCATGCAACCTTGCGGACGCGCTTATAGCCAAGGGCGATTTCGATGGTGCCATTGCCCGATACAAGGCGTGCCTCGCAGCCATCCCGGATCAGGAAGAAGCGCAATACAATCTCGCGAGCGCTCTTCTGCGCAAAGGCCGCACGGATGAGGCGATTGTCGAGTACCAAAAGGTCCTCCAGATGCAGCCTGAGAGCGCAGACGCTCATGCCAATCTGGGCATCGCCTGGCTTGCAAAGGGACGCGCTCGAGATGCAATGGCTGAGTACACAAAGGCACTCCAAATTTCCCCCGAAAATTTAGCTGCGCTCAGCAACCTGGCATGGTTGCTCGCGACATCTTCCGATCCCACCCTGCGAAACGGAGCCGAGGCTGTGCGCTTGGCTGAGCGCGCCGACTCCGCAAGTTCCAGGAGCGACAAGCACCCCACCGTTCTCCGGATTTTGGCTGCGGCCTACGCCGAAGCTGGCCAGTTTGCCGAGGCTAAAGAAACGGCCCAACATGCGTTGGAAGCAGCGAACATCCAAGGCAACACTACTTTGGCCCAGGCACTGCAAGGTGAGCTTGCTCTTTACGACTTGGGTTTGCCGTATCATAAGTAAACGAGCTAGAATCCCATTCGCCGACGACGCGTTTCCGTTATTCGCGCAGCGCAACACGCGAGCGATAGAGAGCAATTTCTTCTTCCAATCTGCTTGCGAGCTCCGGCTTACTTTGTGTGCTGGCTAATGCCTTTGCTGCCTCCGCTGTCGCGACGGCTTCGGCGAATTGTCCAGCCTCTGCACGCGCCGCGGCAAGCGTACGACCGAAATTTGCATCTCTGCCCCCTGAAGCCTGCACCGCTTTCAGCGCCAACGTCACTGCTCGTGCGCCGTCGCGGGCTGAAGCGTCGGAAGAAGTGGCCAAAATCCATGCCAGATTGTTCAGCGCCACGCTGTCTTCTGGCGTTATATTCAGCGCTTGCTCATACTGTGCGATTGCTCCTTTAACATTTCCCTGTTTGCGAAGGGCGCTGGCAACATTCCTGTGAGCTTCTACGTCGCGTGGACGTATCGCGAGCGCCTTTTGCCACTGTGCGATCGCTTCGTCGATTCGGCTCTGGTGGAATAGCACACTTCCGAGATTGAAGTACGCATCCGCGTAATCAGGACGCAAGTTTATCGCTTCCTGAAGATGGTCGATTGCTTCATCCCAAAGCTGCTTCCTGGCAAAAGCGTTACCGAGGTTGTTTTGGACGAGTGCCGCACCGAGGCTGTAATGGGTCTCACTGTTTCTGGATCGTATATCTAGCGCTGCCTGAAACTGTGAAATAGCTTTGTCCAATTCTCCTTTACGCAGAAAGAGAAAGCCCAAGTTATTATGCGCGACGTCGTTGTCGCTAGTAACGGCGAGCGTGTGGCTCCACAGCGTCTCACTGTTTTTCCAATAGGAGACTTGGACAAAAGCACGCACCCCCACACATACGATTGCTATTGCGGCCGCAACGCCGACGACTGCTCGACGAACACGCGACGTTGATTCCAAGACAAGGTCTCCAACTGTCCACGCTATCATGATGTAAAGGCCGATCTGCGGCAGGTACGTATAACGATCCGCATGCGCTTGCTCACCAACCTGAACGAAACCAATCACTGGAACGAGCATTCCCAAATACCAAAACCAGCCGGTAAAAAGGTAAGGCTTTGTACGCCGCAGATAAATTACGAGCAGGCTGATACCAACAAGGAATGCGATCGCCATTGTAACTTCGACAAACGGAAGACGATCGTTGGGATGCGAATAGAACACCGCAAGCCTCGCTGGCCATAACATCTGCGAAATGTAGGTAACGTAACTCACAAACGTATTGTTCAGCCTCCATAGAAACGGCAGTTGATCGATCGCGTTTGGACCTTGCCTTTGCGTCAACAAAGTCGCGATGCACGAAAGCGCAGACAGCACGAACAGCGGCAGTTTTTCCGTGATCAATCTTCGCACTCGACTTCCGACTTCCGATTTCTGACTTCCAATTCTACCGAGGGGCCAGTAATCCAACAGCAACAGCACGAACGGCACCGTTACAAGCATGGGCTTCGACATCAGCCCAAAAGCGAAAAGCAACGCTACAAGCAGATAACGAGGTGCGGAGGGGGCCCGGGCATAGCGAGTATACGCGGCCAGCGTCAGCATAAAAAACACCGCGCTAAGAACATCCTTTCGCTCAGCGATCCATGCGACCGATTCAACGTGCAACGGGTGAATGGCAAAAAGGACGGCCACAAAAGCGCTTTGCCAGAGCCCACCGGTCATTTGCTTAAGCATGAGAAAGAGCAACAGCACCGAGATTGTATGAAGAATAACGTTGGTGAAGTGATGGCCCCCGGCGTTTAATCCATACAGCTGGCAATCGAGCATGTGAGAAACTGTGGTCACCGGATGCCAGTTCCGCGCATGAGTATGCGTGAATGCATCGATTATCCCTTCAGTGGAAAGCCCTCTTATGACGAGCGGATTTTCATAGACGTAAACGTGATCATCAAAATTGACGAAATCGTGAGTCAACGTTTGACCGAATACGGCCCAGGTGACTGCCACCAGACCAAGGCAGACGAGGAGGTCAGTGACCGGTGATTTCACATGCCGGTCGCGAACACACGACTTCAAGTCAGACGCACCGGACGAATGCTTTCGGCGGTTCGAAACCTGCCGCTTCTTCATGGCCCGCGTGCTAAGGCGACGAGCTGCCATTTGTTATGCTTGGATCGCGCAGCGGTCTGCCGTATTGGTAAAGAGCAATATTGCTTTCCAGTTCGGCGGCCAAAGCAGGGTTGCCCTGACTAGCTGCTAACTCGGCGCCGCGCTGCGCGGTTTCCACGGCATCAGCAAAACGTCCGCTCTCTGCGTACGCGGCGGCAAGCACTTTATGAATCATTGGAATCTTGCCGCCTGAGATACGAAGCGCTTTCTCGCCCAGTTCGGCCGCGCGTGTTCCATCGCGGATTGATTCGTCGGTGCACGTTGCGAACACCCAGGCAAGATTGCTCGCGGCATTTCCGTTCTCTGGCTGGAGTGCCAGCGCCTGTTGCCACTGGTCAATAGCCTCTCTTAGGTGCCCTTGTTGAATCAACGCTGTTCCCAGAGTGTTACGCGCCTCGACGTTCACAGGTTCTAACTCCAAGAATTTGCGATAATGAACCATCGCTTCGGCCACTTGTCCTTTTTTCAACAGAGCCTTCGCGAGATTGTCATGAGCCGGTGCGTTTTCAGGACGCAGATCTATCGCTGCTTGTAATTTGGAAATGGCGTCGTCCAGTTGTCCTTTTTCCAGGAAAATGATGCCAAGGTTATTCAGCGCAACATCGTTGTTGCTGGTGACAGCGAGTGCATGAGTGAAAAGCGTTTCGCTATCGCGCCAGTAAGACGTTTGCAGCCGGCTGGACCAAGTTAGAGCACCGAGTACAACCACGGCGGCGGTGCCCAGAGCTATCCGTTGAAAGCGCCAGGAGTGAGTCAAATCTGTTACCGCCCAGGTAACCGCAATGTAAAGGCCGATCTGCGGCAAATATGTGTAGCGATCTGCGTGTCCCTGCCATCCTACTTGTACCAATCCAATCACCGGCACAAGCATGCCGAGGTACCACAACCAACCGGTCACGAAATAAGGCGCTTTCCTTCTAAAGATAAATGCTATCGCGGTGATTCCAACAAGAACGATCAGGGCTAAACTGATTTCCAATGCCGGCAATCGGTTTTCCGGGTGCGGGTAAAAGACAGCGAGCCTTGTTGGCCAGAACATTTGCCGGATGTAAATAACATAGGCGACCAAGGCGTTACTAATTCGCGTTGGCACTGGCAACTGCTCAGTCCAACCGATTGCTCCTCGTTGAGCCAGAAAAGTGACCATGCTTGAAACGGCAGAAAGCGTGATCAGCGGAATCTTTTCCAAAACGAGTTGTAACAGCCGACGGCCCGTATTTGCCCTCTTGGCTTCAATTCTCTCGAGGGGCCAATAATCGAGGAGTAAAAGAACGAACGGCAGTGTAACCAGCATGGGTTTTGACATCAGCCCGAGGCCCACCACCAATGCCACTGTTAAATACCGACCAATCGATGGTGCGCGCGTGTAACGTAAGTACGCGAGCAGGGTGAGCATGAAAAAAAATGCGCTCAGAACGTCCTTGCGTTCTGCGATCCATGCGACCGACTCCACATGCAACGGATGCACAGCGAAAACCACAGAGACAAACGCGCTCCGCCACAACGCGCCTGTCATGCGTTCCAGCGCCACAAAAAGAAGGACGACGGCGCAAGAGTGCAGGAGGACATTAGTAAAGTGGTGCCAGCCTGCGTTTACTCCGTGGAGTTGGCAATCAAGCATATGTGTGATTGTCGTCAGCGGATGCCAGTTTTCGGAATGGATATGAGAAAACGCCCAGGCGACGTTGGCGACGCTGATGCCACTCGTGATCCTCGTGTTCTGATAAACGTAACGCGGATCGTCGTAGTTAACGAAATCGTACCGGAATGTTTGACAAAAGACGATCCACGTCAGGACGAAGAGACAGACGCAAATGCAGGCGGTCACCCAAGGTAGGTTTTGCCTGCGGAGAGCGGTTGATTTGCTAATTGTGTGCACCTGCGGCCTAAATTTTTGGAACGAAGCTGGCTTAAAGGTTTCGTCTGTAAATCAGGATGTAGTTCTTCAGAGTCTCCACTGATTGCGGAACGTCGCCGAAGAAGTAATCGGTCTTAGTCGGCGTAATATTCACGAAACCGGCTGCCGTGTAATTTTGGGCCACGTACTGGTTCGCCCAATTGAAAATTGTTTCAGCGGAGTCAGGTCGTCGCAGCCAGGAATAGTTCATCGCGACCGAGATTAGATACTTGGGACGCGCCGCTTCGATCTCGCTAATCATCTCCTGCTGCATATGCTGTGCGTATTTTTGGGACTCCATTAAACCATAAGTATAAATGTATCCCGTCGCCGAATGCCGATGGGAATAGAAATAAATCTCGGGTTCAGAGCCCAACACGGCAATTGTGTCCCCGGGTTCAGTATGTTCGCGCATGTAGGTGCCAATCCGAACAGATTCCAGAAACGGATTGTCGGGATAGATGAGTCCACAAGCTTGGTTAGGGGAAAGCTCGAAAAAGATTTTTTTGTCCAAAAGGATTGGGACGCTCAGAGCAACGGCAAAAAGGAACAGTGGAACGATTCTAACCAGAATTGTCCGACCCTCCAGAATCTCCGTAAGTTTGCTGAGTGCCGCGCCGGCAAGGAGCGATACTGCCGGTAGAACAAGGATGAAGTAATGCGTTCGAAAGTAAAATCCCGGGCACACCGCCAACGCTGAGAAGAATAGAAACCCAATGAGAAACAGTATGCTGGTGCGTCTGCGCTGATCCCGAAAACCCGTAAGCGCTCCGATCCCCGCCAGTATCCATATTGGCCAGGCAGTCAGGACGACTTCGTTAGCGCTGCCGGAAAAAATTTGTGGCGCCTGACTGAGCGGCACGACGCTGCCATATTGCCAGGCGTAATTCATTGTCCAAAACCAAAACTTATCGAAAACGCCTGCGTACCAGAGGATCAAGGATGTAACTCCAAGTGGAACAGCCGCCCCCGTCACGAAGATCAGAATTCGCAGAAGCGTTTTGTTCAGGGAACGCCGGCGGTTCAGATCATTCCAGACAATGTAGATTGCGCCGAAGGGAATGAATAGGAGGCCAGGCTGCTTCATCAAGGCGCCAATACCAAACAGTAATCCGCTGGCGAATAGTCGCGCGAGCTGCTTTGGTTGAGACGGCTCGGAAGCCGTCACGCGTTGTTTTTTGAGCAGGAGCAATATTCCGCCCAGGACGGGCAGTACAACAAAATTTGTCGCGTGTGCGGCGAGGCCAAGGACGGACGGACTCACAGACAGAACGGCATAACTCGCTGCGGCAGTAACTCCCGCCATCGTGTTGATCAATCGGCGCCCTAGCAGGAAAATCAGTGCGATGGTGGCAACATTTATCAGGAGCAAACCGAGATGAATCGCATTAATGGTTTGTCCGAAGATCGACATGATTAACGCATATGCGGCATAGGTGCCCGGAAACTTCATGTTATAAGCAAGCTTGTAAGGCGGGATGCCTTGCAATATGAGCTGGCCGGCATAAGCGTACTCGCCTTCGTCGCGTTCGAGCGGAATTCCAAAGAGACGAATCCTGATTGCAAGGACGAGAGCAAAAACGATTGTCGCCAGAGCCCACCATGCAAACTGCACGAGCTTTCCGTTGATGTCGGTCTTACGCAGCACGAAAGGTCCTATTTCGATGAGAAACGGAACGTTGCAACTGAAGGTGACGGCCTACATTTCGGGGGAACCGCTTTGGAGTTCAGCGATTCGGCGGCGCTTTGCCTCCTCGAGTGTGATCGGTTGCGGCTAGGTATGCACGAAATCACGAGGCGCATGTTTACCCCGCGCGGTCGCGCGTTGATTTTTGCTGTCGTTCTGGCGGCCGTGACGATCTTGGCGTACCGACCAGCCTGGCATGGGGGTTTTCTCTGGGACGACGACGCCTATATCATCAACAACGAATTGTTAACTGCCCCGGATGGTTGGCAGCGGATTTGGTTTTCCCTCGATTCCCCCTCGCAGTATTTCCCGTTCACTTATAGCACATTTCGCATCGAGCACGCGTTATGGGGACTCAATACGACTGGTTATCACTGGGTGAACCTTCTCCTTCATGT
>DATDAJ010000377.1:0-5995 GCA_036525475.1 Candidatus Udaeobacter sp. | reverse complement strand
GCGGCGTTAACAATTTTCAGCAGGATGTCATTGCGGGTAAACATCACCTCGTCGCTGATGAACCGGTAAGCGTTGGCGGCGGCGATGCCGGACCGGATCCCTACGATTATTTGCTCGCGGCACTTGGCGTGTGCACTTCAATGACAATCGGCTTCTACGCGCGGCGAAATCATTTGCTGCTAGAAAACGTCACAGTTTCGCTGTGGCATTCGCGCATTCACTCAAGAGATTGTGAGGAGTGCGAAACCAAGGAAGGCATGATCGACAGAATCGATGTTGAAGTGGAACTGACAGGATCTTTGACTGCCGAACAACACGCGAAGCTGATGGAGATCGGTGCAAAATGCCCCGTTCATCGGACACTCACGTCCGAGATTAACATCAGATTGCGATCTGCGGAGAAGCCGTCCGTCTGACAAAAAGCATTGTAGCCACCGGCCTATGGCCGGTCATCCTCTAACAGTGTCCTAGAAGACGGCCCAGACGGCCGTGGCTACAGCGCTTATTTTAGATTCGTTGCTCTTCCAGATCGTACACGTCGAACCAGTGATATACGACGCGGTTACGTGGAACATATTGATGGATGTAATTCTCCATGTATTCCTGAAGCTCGGGAGGCAAATCACTGAGACGCAGGTCGCGTTCCTTGTTGTTCCAGGCAACGATCTCGGCACGCGGACGCTTCTTTGCATTTTTCTCAATCCACGCAGCAATCTCATTGTCGGTCGCACCGCTGGCGACCTGCGAACGGAAATCGCCATAATGAATCTCGGCAAAATTCAGCCAGCGCTGATCGAGCGGGCAATTGGAATGGTATTCGCCTTGCCAATCCAGAAGCACTGCGCGGCATTTATCGACCGCGCGCGCAGCCAGCACATAGCCAGCCAGCGTAGCTCGCGGGCTGCGCGGGAATTCTTTTCCATCCCGCAAATCACGCGAGAGCAGTTTCACTTTTTCGCGGTTCTCAGTCGTCATCTTCTGTTTCTCTGGTTTTTACATTCAGATAATAAAATAGGTCCCAGGATTTGATGTCGCCACTCCATTGCTTAATCGCAATAGGAGGGATAATCAGGTGTCCACAGAGTCGCCAGTACGTTGCGTTATGGGATCGGGCATGTTCACCAAGTAATTACGCTGTCTTGTTCGGGTGAGCTTTCAAAGACCGATCGCTGATCGCTCACGATTTCGGTTTCAGCAATTCCGGCAGACGATATTGCAGCAGATCGCCAATAAGTTCGATGCTGATATCCGCTGCCGGATAGCTGGCGAGGATTTTCGGATCGGCGGCATAGTGACCTTGCCTAACGAAGATGGTAGTCACACGCGCGCCCCAGAATTTTTTCACGGCGGCCAGGATACGTAATTTGTCGTCCACTAGCACGTAGTGTTCGGCCGGGTAGCGTTGCTCGACGTCGTCGAGTTCCTGCTCCTTGTGGACGTAAATCAACACACGCCCAGCGACGGCATTGGTCAATCCTGAGTGACTGACCTTAAGCGGTTGGAAAACGACGTCGCCGTCCGAGAGAATGACCGCAGGACCCCATTGCCGGACGTGCTCAATCACCTTGATCGCGTCAGGAAACAGACGCTCAGCGAAAGGATAGTTGATGAAAAAATCAGACACACACACGAGATGCGGGGCTCGCGGATGTTTGGCCCGATATCTTTGCAACGCGCCGAGGTAATCCGCATAGCCCAGTTCGGTCCGCAATTGCTCGAAAAGCCGCCAGTATTCTTGCGCGCCCTCCGCACCGACCTCGCTGACCAGATGGTGTTGCAGATCTGCTGCGACTCTATCGTTATCTAACAGCGTGTTGTCTATGTCGAACAAGAAGATAACCCGAGTAGGAGAATCGTCGCCGTCGTTCATTTTTCGGTACCAACCGCTGTGCCTTTAATCGCCGAAATGCCTCGTGTGGCCACGCAGAAATGCAATCTGCGGGCAACAAGCTCCGCGAAGTACAGCCATTATGGCTGTGTTATCTTAGCCCATCGCTCGCCTCGTTCAGAAGCCCCATTGACCCTTCGTCTAATTTGAGCTTGGTCCCGCCGATCAGCTCCTTCAATTGCGTAAGACTTGTGGCGCTAACGATGGGCGCGGTGATTGTTGGCCGCGCGATCAGCCACGCCAGCGCGACCCGCGCAGGTGTTCCATGAAGCCGCTTCGCCACCTGATCCAGCGCGTCAAGAATCTTAAAGCCGCGCTCATTCAGATATTTTTTCACGAAACCGCCTCGCGCCTTGTTCGCAATGTCGGCCACAGACTTATATTTGCCTGTGAGGAATCCGCTCGCCAGCGAGAAATAGCTAAGCACTCCCAAACCGTTTTCGATGCATACCGGTTCGAGTGTTTCCTCGTACTCCGCGCGATCGTAGAGATTATATTCCATCTGGAGGCATTCATACCTTGGCAATCCATGCCTTCTGCTCTGTGCCAGTGCATGGGCGAGCCGTTCGGCGTTGTAATTGGATGCACCGATTGCGCGCACCTTCCCCTGCTCCATCAACTGCGCGTAAGCTTGCAGCGTCTCATCCAGAGAAGTGTCGGGATCGTCACGGTGCGATTGATAAAGATCGATGTAGTCCGTCTGCAGCCGCCTCAACGAGTCTTCCGTCGCACGCACGATGTAAGCACTTGAAAGACCTTTCCTGCGCAGACCCATTTCGAGCCCGACTTTTGTGGCGATGATGACTTTGTCGCGTCTGCCACCCTGCTTGAGCCACTTGCCGATTATAGTTTCCGATTCACCCCCACGATTGCCCGGCGCGAATCTGGAATAAACGTCAGCAGTGTCGATAAGATTAAATCCGAAGGCGACGAAAGCGTCGAGCAATCTGAAGGACGTCCGCTCATCCACCGTCCAGCCGAAGACGTTCCCGCCGAACGCCAGCGGCGCTACCTCCAACCCTGAGTTACCCAAGCTGCGTCTTCTCATTTTTTTGGGGGGCCGCAATGTCCGAATCGCGCGAGTATCCTGATCAAAACGCCGGCGCAACTGCGTTTGGTTGGGTTTTTTCCATAAGCAGGTACGCGCTGCGACAAAAGCTGCTCTACCCACAGTGGAGCGAATGAATCTGAAAGAAGGCGACAACGTTTTCACGGTAATGAAAGCGACCTTCCGTGTCGGTCGAAAAGGAATAGTCGTCAGGTTTGGTGCCTGATGTCCTCCGCTGCCGCGGCGTAAACGGCGTCTTCGGCGATGTTGGTCGCGTGGTCACCCACGCGTTCGAGACAGCGGGAGATTAAGATCAGGTTCAGATATCCACGCAACTGATCGCGGTCCTGCATCATCCGTTCGGTCAGCTGCCGGTTTGCAGAGGCATTCATGTCGTCGAGTTGCTTGTCGCGGCTGACGATCGCCCGCGCCATATCGACATCTTCTCGTGCAAACGCGTCGATGCCGTCCTTGAACATCGATATTGCGTGCGCCTGCATTGGCGCGATCAAATTCACTTCAGCCAGGGGCGGATGTCGGTTCAACTTGCGCGCACATTCAGCGATATTTGTCGCTTCATCGGCTACGCGCTCGATGTTGGGCGAAAGTTTCATTGCCGAAACCACGTGCCGTAGATCCGACGCCACCGGCTGATAGCGAAGCAAAATTTCGACACCGATCTTATCAACTTGCTTCTCTAGTTGATCAACTTCCTCGTCGTCGGCGATGGCTCTTATGCAAAGATCATCATCCCGCTGAAGCAATCCATTAATGGCATGATAAAGGCTGCGTTCAGTTAGTCCCGCCATCCTGAGCAGATCGTTTCGGAGATCGCTCAGCGCTTCATCGAATGTTCCAAGGATATGCTTCGATGTGATCACTGTTATTTTTACACGGCTTAAAACATTAGCTGCATACGTCCAATCACTTCGTCGAATTGATCGTCGCCAAAGTCAGGATTTGCGTCGCGGAAATCCGACCACGTATGAAAGTAATTGATCATTAGTTTGAGATCATCCCCGCGAATGTAGTAATTGAGTCCGGCGACGATTGATGAGATACCGTCGTTACCCTTTTGCCCCGGGTTTAAGTGCTGCCATTGAACGACAGCCTGCAGCTTTTTCGGGATCAGGTAATAAGCGCCGGTAACATAAAACCCGTCTGTCGTGAATTCCTCGAAGCCCGGAGGCACTCCATTCACGGTACGCGGATCAACATGTTCTTGAAGGAATTCGGCAATTAGATCAAATGGACCCATCCTGAGCCAGGCGTCGACGCTCCATGCGGTTCGCTCATCGGGCCCAGGCAGAACGAATGGCGAAAGCGAGCCGTCGGAGTTGACCAATAGAGTCAAGCTTTGTGAGATATTCGTTCCCTGGTCATCGCGACTGTTCAGAACGTCGGCGCCAAGTTTGAGGAACGAACCCTTTCCAAAAACGTCCTTCAACAACGTGGATTCCAGTCTGCCTACATACATAAAATTGTTGTTATCGTTATTGGTGATGTTCCGCCCGTTGCCATTGAAAATGCCAGCGTAGTAGGTCAGCAGATCTGCCTGGGCAGGCCAGATTGTCGCGAACGGTTTTCCCCAAAGTTCGATACCGATTTGCCGATCTGGGGTGATTGCGCCGGTTGGCAACGTGCGTTCAATCGTGAGCAGGGTAGTATCAGGCGTCAGCTGCTCGAGGCCAAATGGCGCTTTATACTGGCCGACTTTCACTTGAGCCACAGGGAATTGATGCCAGTTGACCCAAATGTCCGTTGCGGAAAACGCGGTCCGGTTGCCCGAAATGCCATCGCTCTGGCCAAAATCGCCTTCCACTTTGAAATCGAATTGCTCGGCAAAATCGCCGGTGAGATTGATTCGTGCGCGGCGCAGACGGAAGCGATCCTTCAACGCGGTCTGACCAAAGCGTCCTTCGAACGCGGACACATCGCCGTCCTCAAAATTCATTTGGACGAATCCGCCCAGCATCAGCTTCAATTCCGGTCCGCGCTGCTGCACGTACAGTGGCAATTTTTCATCTTCGGGGACAGCTTTCTCGACATACGTTTTTCCATCGTGAATCACCTTGGTTTTGAATTTGCCGCCCGGCACAGCCGCAGTTTGGTTTTTCAAGTTCCGGACTTCGGCTTCAAGTTCGGCGTTGCGCTTTTGCAATTGCTCTACCGCGCGTTCGAGCCTCTCCAGTCGATCGGACTCGGAAGCAGCGTCCATAGCTAGCGGGTGAAGCGCCGTCGCCAGCACTACCGAAAAAAGAACACGGTTTTGCACAAAACATTCCGTTATCGACATATTTGTATCTCCTGTTTGTTGCGCGTCAGCGCGACACTTTGCACCTGGCTCCCTCGGACCCTGAAAATTGCTCGGGTTCTTTCAGTCTTCGCTTACGTGACTGGATCAGTGATGCGCTCCAATTGCGCGCTCGAGGATGTAACCGATCAGCGCTGTCGCGGGGAGAGTGAAAACCCATGCCCAAACAATTCGTTCTACCACTGTCCATCGGATTCCAGTGAAACGTTTTACTGCTCCGACACCCATGATCGACGTGGAAATTACATGTGTGGTCGACAGTGGAATGCCGTAGTAGCTCGCGGCTTGAATGATTAAGGCGGCAGTGGTTTCGGCCGCGAAGCCATGTACCGGCTGCAACTTCACCACCCGATGACCGAGCGTGCGAATGATGCGCCAACCCCCAGCGGCCGTTCCCGCCGCCATCGTCACCGCGCATAAAGCGATCACCCAGTTTGGGAGCACAAATGATGGCGTTTTTAGAAAATCGAGCCATTGCGGCCAATTATCAAAGGTGCCCGCCTTTGTACCGGTAAACAGCGCCAAAGTGATGATGCCCATCGTTTTCTGTGCATCGTTTGTGCCGTGGCTGTGCGCCATCCAGGCGGCGCTGAAGATTTGCAGTTTTCCAAACAGCGAATGAACAAATTGTGGCGTCAAGCGATGCAGTGCGACAAGCAACAAAAACATGAAGAGCGCGCCGAACACGAAGCCAGCAACTGGCGACGCGATCATCGGCAGCACAACCTTCGGCCATACACCTTCG
>DATDAJ010000376.1:0-7453 GCA_036525475.1 Candidatus Udaeobacter sp. | reverse complement strand
TCGGATATTTTTTGCCGGGCTCGATTTTCGACGGCGGCACTAGCCAGCCCTGAATGTTAGACCCTTCGTTCGTCCACTCGATGCTTTCCGCTTTGCCCCAGTTCGCCTGCAAACCAGCGTTGTTCTTCGTGAGTTGGCTCCACTTGCCAAGTGGACCGGCAAAAACTTCGGGTGGCGAGTTGTAACTGCTAAGTTCCGCGGCCGCGAGCTTGCCGTCGCTAGATAGCGAGAAGTCGGGAAAATTTCCAAACGCGTGAATGCCTTCAGGTCCTTTCCAGATTGTCTGCGCTGAATTATTGGTCAGGCTCAATTCGGACATCGCGCTGCCGCCACCCACGTACTCGACGAGCAGAATGCGACCGGGTGTCTGCCAGAAGAATGAATTTGCCGAAGCTTTTCGGCTCGACGTGCGATTCGTGACATCGTGACCGTCGGCACTCATAGTGAAAAGGTCACCACCATGAAATCCTTCGTCGCTCATCAAACCTTCAATAAACGCGATCGATTTACCATCCGGCGACCAACGCGGAACGGCGACTTGAAACCAGGGTTTGTAGATTGATGTCGCGTTACCTTTCGCGCTGTTGATCGTGTAAATCTGCGCGATCCACCAATTGTTGTCGCCCGGGCCGGGCGCGGCCGTCGCAACAAACATTTTGTCGTCGGGCGACCAATCGTAATCGTAAACGTGAAGATCTGGCGGGGACACTTGGCGCAGTTCGCCAGTCACGGGATCGAGAACAGCAATGCGCTGATTGTGAATGGCAGTGTCGATCACGCCGGTTGTCGCAGGCGCGGCCACTAATGGACCGCCGCCGCCCGCGCCTTCGATGTAGAGAAACGCAATTTGTTTGCCATCGTGCGACCAACGTGGACGCGCAGCGTATCCGCTGAGTTTCGTAATTTTCTTCGCTTCGGAGGCATCACTCTTCACGGTCCAGAGTTGCCGCTGGTCTCTTTCGCCGGTGCTGGAGAAAAATGCCAGGATCTTCGAATCCGGGGACCACGCGAGATCGAAATCAGTCCTCTCACCGGTTATCGGAAGCGTAGCGAGTTTGGCCGGCCCGTTTCCGGAAGTTTCGCGGATATACGTCTGTTTCGATGTTGATGCGGCGGTGGATTGCACCCATGCCAAATGCGATCCATCGGGAGAAAGAGCGACGTCGCCGTACAAAACAGTCTTGCCCAGTTGTTCCGTCAACTCCTGCATATTTTGAGCTGTTAATGTCATGGGAATGAAACAGGCCAAAAGAAAATGCTTCATCTTGTGATCCTGACAAAGATTTAACCACGAATGAACACTAATGAACACCAATGAGGAGAACCAGATTCGTGTCTATTCGTGTCCATTAGTGGTTAGAAAATCTCGCGTGAAATCTCAGCCGCGAAGCGCCTTGGTGAACCGGACCAGTTCGTCTGCCAAAGTTTCGATGCGCCGGACAACTTTCTTATCGATGATGTTGTCGCCATCGAAACCCTCACCGGTGGCGAACACAAACCGGGGAATAATCACGCAACGAAAGTCCAGCATTAGACTGTTTGCGTATGCCATCACCGACATATAACTGCCCATCCCGCCTGCGGCGCAAAGAAAGCCGACGATCTTGTTTTCCCACGCGCTACCGGTTAGCTCGATCATGTTCTTGGTTGTCGCGGCAACATCGTAATTATAGACAGGCGCAGCGATGATTATTCCATCGGCGCCTTCAATCCTAGCACTGAGTTTCTTTGAACCTGGCATGCCGTAACATTTGTCCGCATCGCACAGCGGCAGTTCCATTTCGCGGATGTCGATCCAATCACAATCGATTTTCTGCTTTTGCAGATGCGCAAACGCTTTCCGACCCATCCGCCGGCTGTTGCTGTCCGGATTACCGCTGGTGCTGATCACAAGATGCTTCGGCATTAAGCAATGCTAGAAGCAAACGCCGAACGCTCAACATCGAACGCCGGAAGTAGCGCGAGCGTCCTCGCTTGCGAAGGTCCCAGCTGCGCAAGCCGGGAGGCTCGCGCTACATTACCGCTGATGGCGCTCGTAAGGAATAATGTTGTCCCATTCGTCAGCCGACGAGCGGGCGACGAATGCGACCACCGGCTTGGTATCGCTCATGTTGAACACTTCATGCGGCACGCCGGGCTTGATATAGATGAAATCGCCGGCCTCGTTTTCGATCACTTGTTTCAGGCCTGGTCCGAATTCGTGCCGCACTTTTCCTTCGATGATATAGAGAATTACTTCGAAGCCGACATGGATGTGCGCATAGGCGACGCCGCCCGGCGGAATAGTGGCGATATTGGCCGACAGGCTTGTTGTTCCCACGTTCTTACCTGACATGCCCTGTTTGTAATGGATGCCATTCCAATCGCGTCGCGCGCCGCCACCGCGAATGGTTAGTATTCCGTCATGATCTTCGACCGCGCTTATGTCGATCTTGTCCTTGTCGCTTTTCATAAGGGCCGGACTTTAAATTCGCAGATTGCGCAGATTAACACAGATTCGCTAGCGCTGCTTCGACCTGCGACGCGAGCCGCCGAGCTCAACGTATCGCGGACAGGTAACGAGATGATCGTTGACCATGCCGATTGCTTGCATAAAGGCGTAGCAAATCGTTGAGCCGACGAACTTGAATCCGCGTCGCAACAGATCGCGGCTCATAGCGTCGGATTCGGCAGTGCGTGCGGGTACGTCAGCCAATGTTCGCCAACGATTCTGAATTGGCTTGCCGTTAACAAAGCTCCAGAGATACGCGTCGAAACTTCCGAATTCATTTTTAACCGCGAGAAACTTTTTCGCGTTCTCGATTGTGGCTGCGATTTTCAAGCGGTTACGCACGATCCCATCGTTGCGGAGCAACCGCTGCACGTCTCGCTTGCCGTAGCGGGCGATCTTTTCGGGGCGAAATTCATCGAATGCGTTTCGGTAGTTCTCGCGTTTTTTCAAAATCGTGTTCCAGCTCAATCCCGCCTGTGCGCCTTCCAGAATAAGGAACTCGAAGAGCACTCGATCGTCGTGCACAGGAACTCCCCATTCGTTGTCATGATAACTCATGGCCAGTTCAGTCGTGGCCCAGGCACAACGCGGCATAATCTTGTCACATATAACCGATCTGGCTCTGTGCAAAAGGTGACGCTGTAGGGGAAGCTGACAGCTTCCCCTGCATTTCGTAGCGTTTGCGAGCCGTCTACGGAGTTACGAACTTCTTGGAACCGGCCACAGGTCCGCACACCAGCAGGATTCCTGCTGTGGCGAATCGGTAACTACAGCAAGGTCGCGAGCAGCTGGGCCCGAGCTCAATCTGATCCGAACTTTGGCTTCTTGGACGAAACTTTTTCGTAGGTGCCTTCGGCGCTCACGTTGTGGCCAAAGCCGCAAATACCCGTTTGCGTGACGACCAGTTTGCTGCCGACGAATTTTAGGGTGATCTGGCACTCCTCGTCCGAGCCTTCGGGTTTGAGGATGGCAGTGTCGCCTTCGATCGTCGCGATCCCGCTGCCTTCGCCCTCGTTTGCCATTGGGCCCTGCGGCGTTTTGTATTCGTAAACGCCCGAAAATTCCACTTGGAGACGCTGTTTACCGAGCGCCCAGATCTTGAATTCGCCGCCTTTGGTTTTCCAGGTGCCGTTGACTTGAGCGGCCGTGACACTCTTATCCCTATCGGCGGATGACGTTCCAATTGTCGCAGCTGCGAAGCACAACAGGAAGGTTCGTATTTTCATAATCTTCGCTGTAGCGAGTGTGACAAACTGCCATTCTGCGATCAAGCTTGTTACTCGCTCGTTGTTGCACGATTTGGAAATCAACGGACCTTCATTTCGAAGGTAGAGTTTCAAAGTGACGGAACAAATCATCGAGAAACGCCGGCTTGCTTCGCCCGCGACCACACCGCAGGCGCTGGCCTGGGACAGACGGAACAACAAGTTGTGGGTCGGTTCGCGCGATCTGCGCCGCATCTATGCGATCGATCCGGAGAATGGAATCGTCTTGAAACAACAGGAAGCGCCCGGCATTCCTTGGGCTGCCGTTGCGCTAAACGGCGAACTGCGTTTTACCATCGGCGAAGGCTCGGACGATGATCGGTATATTTATCGCTATACACCTGACGCCGGATTTTCGAAGATGTTCGCGTGCCCCGAATTCACGGGATCATACCTCAGCTTCGACGGGAGGAATCTGTACATGAGCCAGTGGTACAAGAAGCGGTTGCTGCAGTTCGACCATACAGGGAATGTAATCCGCGAGATTAACGTTGGCGCAGAAATCTGCGGGCACACTTTCGCCAACGGTTCGCTTTACGTTTTGCGAGGACAGGAACACCCAAACGAAGATTGGCGAATCGCGCGACTGAATCCGCAAGAGGAAACGCCGATCGCTGAAGATATAGCCGTTGTCCCATTCGCGTCTCGCTCACTGACTTTCGACGGCGAAACGTTCTGGTCGAATTATCGAGCGAAAGACACAATCATTTCGTTTCTCCTGCCGAGTTAGAATGTTTCTCGATCGTTCGATCGACAGGATACCAGCTACTCTGCGGGTTACTTCGTCGTCGGACAAGCAGAGCCTCCGTCGAAGAGGATTTTCCATGAGCCATCCGGCTGTCTTACCCAGGTGGAAGTAAAGGTGCCGATCTGCACTCCTGCTTCATCGAAAACGGGACCGCTGGAGAATCCCAGGTCGCCAGCCGCGTTTGTTACGACGCGCTCGGGCTGCCAGCGGAAAGGTGCGACTGCTGGTTTGAAGAATTCCGACCAGCCCGCGATCACTTCTTGCTTTCCGCGCATAGTATTGCGTCTTCCGAGAAACTGAGCGTCATCGGTGAGATACGAGAAAAACTTTTTCGCGTCGCGATCTGCGAACGCTTTGGCGAATGCGATCTCGGTGGCGCGCACTTCTTCAGTTCGATCCGCAGCAAAAGCCGGTAAAGCCAAAACGAGAAGGAGCAGGCAAAGATTGCGTCTCCTACTGCTCGAACCATTCAACATTGCGGGCGTGACGGGGGAGCCGACAGCCGGAGTGGGACTGCCTAACATGGATACCAAACGAAGACGCTTCATGAGGAAATCGTGAAGGAAGCAAACTCGATCAGCAATGACCAACTAGCAGGCACTTCTTTTTGTAGGGCGTCTGTGTCAGACGCCAACCGAGGCGTTTCACAGAAACGCCCTACAATGAATTGCGGATTCCTCGCGATATGACGCCTGGCATTGGCGTTTGACACAAACGCCCTACAATTCATGAGCGTACATGTTTGTCGGACATTACAGCGTTGCTTTTGCGTGCAGAACGGAACGAAACAAAATCCCGCTGTGGGTATTGTTCGTGGCGGTTCAGTTTCTCGATTACATCTGGGCCACGTTGGTTTTGCTCGGGATTGAGAAGCTGCGCGTGATCAAAGGCTTCACGGCAGGCAGCATGCTCGATTCGTATTCCCACCCATATTCACACAGTTTGATCATGGCGGTGATTTGGTCAGCAGTGGCAGCATTCGTTTATAAGACGGTCTGCAACCGGCACCCATTCGACTCCGCTCAGGGCAGGCTTAGCCACTACAGTAAGTCTGCGCCTTTGATCGTCGGCCTGGCAGTTTTCTCGCACTGGATTCTCGATCTCATTGCGCACCCGCGCGACCTCGCGATCTACGATAACCGATGGAAGGTCGGGTTTGGTTTGTGGAATTATCGCGACCCGGAGTTTGCGTTGGAGATCGCGCTACTCGCCGGCGGGATCGTTCTTTACCTTGCGCGAAATAGGATGCCGGCAATTCGCAAGGGAGCTGTGATCGCGTTCGGGCTTGTTCTCGTCATTGTTCAGATCGGCGATACGTACGTGCCGCGCACGCCACTGACGGATAAAGCTACGGTGACGGGTGTCTGGGTCTTCTACACGCTCTTTGTTCTTATCGCGTTCGCCGTGGAAAAGATTGGCAGTCGGCGAAAAATTAATGCGCCATGATGATAATCATCTTCGGAGTCTCTGGCGCCGGCAAAACAACGGTCGGCAAGTTGCTGGCGCGCGAACTCGGCTGGCGTTTTATTGAAGCCGACGATTTTCATCCCGCCGCAAATATCGAGAAGATGCGCAGCGGCCATCCACTGACGGATGAAGATCGACGGCCGTGGCTGGAACAGTTGCGGCAGCAGATCGAGCGATCGCTTTTCGCCGGAGAAAATGCCGTCGTGGCCTGTTCGGCGTTAAAGCGTGTTTACCGCGATTGTCTGCGCATCGGCGATGAAACAAAGTTTGTGTTTCTTCGCGGTGACTATGCGCTCGTCGAAAGGCGACTGCACAGCCGGCATCGGCATTTTATGGATAGGAACTTGTTGCAGAGTCAGTTCGATGACTTGGAGGAACCACAGCCGGACGAGAACGTGGTAACGGTCGAATTGGGACGAACGCCGGAGGAGATTGTCGAGAGAATTAAAGCGAAACTGAATTTGCCCGGCAGCGGTTAGCTCGATGTCATAGATCTGGTACCGTGCGGCTGGGCGGCTGGTGTCAGTAGCATGAGAATCCCGGCTGCAATTGCACAAAACATCAAGGCGAAGAATCCGGCGACGAAAGATCCGGTTTCAGCGCGGAGATATCCGAACGCGTACGGTCCTGCAAAACCTGCGAGGCTGGCGAGCGCGTTGATCGTTCCCACCGCAACTGCCGCGTTCGAGCCAGTGAGGATTTCCGTTGGAATCGCCCAGAACACGGGCAGAAATGCCATGGCCATGCAGATGACGCTCAATAGTAAAACCGTCATTACATTCGAGCTGGGCAAACTGATGAGGCACAGCAATCCGGTTGCGGCGATCAAGAGTGGAGCCGCAGCGTGCCAGCGTCTTTCGCGACCTTTGTCGGAATGCCATCCATTGAACAACATCGCGAAGAGCGCCACAACGTAGGGCACAGCGCCAAACAGGCCAACCTGCAGATCCGAAAATCCGGATTGTTTTTTGAGAATAGTCGGCAACCAAAAAATCACACTGTATCCAATGAAATATTGAAGGAAGGCTGCGGTGGCGAGCAGGAGCACAGTGCGAGAACGGAGTGCCTGACCGATGCTTGTCGATTGCCGGGGCAACGGCTTTTCTTGTTCCAACTTTTGCGAAATCCATTGCCGCTGCTCGCCAGTTAGCCAGCGCGCCTGTCTCGGCTTGTCTGTCAGGAAGAAAAATGCAAGAGCGCCTAACAAGATGGCGGGAAGACCTTCCACAAAGAAAAGCCAGCGCCAGCCTTCGACCGCGAACCAGTTGTGACCAAGCAGCCAGCCCGCCACAGGGGATCCGATGATCAGTGATACAGGAATTGCAGCCATGAAGTTGCTCGTCGCTTTCGCCCGGTCCTCCTGAATGAACCAGTTGCTCAAATAAACGATGACGCTTGGGAAGAACCCGGCTTCAGCTGCGCCTAACAAAAAACGAGCGAGGTAAAGTTGCGCGGGGGTGTGCACGATTGCGGTAAGCGCGG